>NZ_FMIF01000032.1:0-39710 GCF_900095615.1 Sporanaerobacter sp. PP17-6a
ATTGGTCCTTGCGCTCCTACCGGACCTTGTGGTCCTACTGGTCCTTGTGGACCTTGTATTCCTTGCGGACCCGTTATTCCTGCTGGTCCTTGTGGACCTATTGGTCCTTGCGGTCCTTGCGCTCCCGTTGCTCCTGCTGGACCTTGCGGGCCCTGTGGTCCCTGCGCTCCTGTTGCTCCTGCTGGTCCCTGTGGTCCCGTTGCTCCTCTTGGTCCTGGAGGTCCTTGTGGTCCTCTTGGTCCTGGAGGGCATACTATCTCTATGCATTTACAGTGATCTGGTCTTTTGCACTTACACGGATCCGGTCTTACATATTTACGCGGTTCCGATTCTACGCAATTACAATTTTGATATTCCACATACTCTCTATTTTTAGAATCTATTCGATAACCCATTAGCATCCCTTCCTTATTATTCTTTTAATCTGCATACATTGTTTAAAATAAACTATATTCATTTCTCGGTATAAATTATGTAAAGTTCACAAATTTGTTACACCATTTCTACCTTACGTCCAAAATTTTTATATATAAAATAAGAAAGCCTTTCTTGAAACACACTTTACGGAAAATTTATATTTAAGGTAAAATATATCTTTACCATGGGCCATAAAAACAAATTTTATTTAAAATTGTTGTGTAACATTATTTTATATGTTTAATATATTATAATTAGAAAAGCAGATAAGCAAATAAATATATAAGAAAGGTTAATTTAGAAGAAAGGGGTTATATATATGAATAGAATTCAAGGTCCTGTTAATAAAAATCCAGGAAGCAAATTTTACTTTTATCCTACAGAATGTTGTGAGGAGCCTAAGCCATGTAAATGTCAAGAACCTCATCAAACAACATTTAATTGTGCAAACGTATCAGGTGCAACTTCTATACCAATAATAAATATTTTAGATTCTACACCTGTTCCCAAAACTTTGGGTACCGTTTCTATAGATTTAGAGTGTTTTGATAAACCAAAAGTAAAATTAAGCTTTTCAGCACTGGTTAGTTTTGGAACAGCAATTGCTCTTGGTTTCACTCTAACTTTCAGAGTATTTAAACGATGTGGAAACGTTCCGGAAACAGAAATTTATACCTTCGACTTATTCCAAGGAGTTGCAGTAGCTATAGGAAGTACTATACCAGTAAACTTTGAAGTATGTGACGGTGATTTTTGCGGCAGTGATTGCTGCACATATAGAGTATCTGTAGAAGGATCTTCATTGTTAGCAGCAGTTGTTGGAACGTTTAATGTTACTAATGGAGTATTAACTGTTTTGGCAACTGAGCATTGTTAATTACTACTATTAGAAAATTTAATTAATATAGCATTAATCGTATTAAAAACAGATAGGTGAATATATTAACTATTAGCATGGTTATCTAATTATAAAAAGGTGAATTTTCTACAATTATAGAAAATCCACCTTTTTTATAATTCAGATGAAAATCGTGTTTTCCTTAATTCATTCCTCAATTGAACCTTTTAAGTTTATTTCTCCGGCAACATCTCTCATCCCTTTAATTGTTTCTTCTATCATAAAATCTAAATCCATACCAAGAAGTTCTGCTCCTCTTTTTATTGTCTCTCTGTCAACTCCTGCAGCAAAACTCTTTTGCTTCCATTTTTTCTTTACCGATTTTACTTCTAAATCCATAACACTCTTACTTGGTCTTAAAAGGGCCGTAGCCGTTATCAAACCAGTTAATTCATCTATGGTATATAATACTTTTTCCATCCTTTCTTCGGGTTTTATATCAACGCAGATATCCCAGCCATGGCTTTGTATTGCTCTAATATAATCTTCGGGCCAATTTCTTTCAGTCAATATTTCTTTAACCTTTATACAATGCTTATCAGGGTACATCTCATAATCCAAATCATGAACCAATCCTATAATTCCCCATTTATTTTTATCTTCACCAAATAGCTCTGCAAAATGAACCATTACGGCTTCGACTGCCAGTCCATGATGTATTAAACTCTCCCCCTTGTTATATTCTTTTAATAATTCAAAAGCTTCCTGCCTTGTTGGTATATGCTTTTCCATATAATAACCTTCCTTCTTATTAAAATAAATCTTTGTACAATTCTATCACAAAAGCTACGATAATGTAAGAGCGTGAAATTAAACATACCTTCTAAATTCTGCAGGATTTAATCTTTGAAATTCTCCTTTCTTCTACCTCTTCTACTTTAAATACAATATTATCCAGCTCTATGGCCGTTTTATCCTCAAAAGATGGAATCTTCCCTATTTGCCCGATAATATATCCACTCAATGTTTCATACTTCTCGGTAGGCAACTTTATATTCATTATATCTTCAACTTTATCCAAACTTATAGTTCCATCAAACATATAAGTATTTTCATCTAATTTCTCATATTCGACTTTCTCCTCTTCGTCATATTCATCTAAAATGCTTCCCACAATTTCCTCCAATAAATCTTCCATAGTCACTATTCCCGAAGTACCGCCATATTCATCAATAACGATAGCCATATGAACTTTGTTTTGCCTTAACTCCTTGAATAACGCACTTACATTTTTAAACTCAGGGACAAAGTATGGTTCTCTCATTATATCTTTTACATCAAAATCCTTGTGAATGTCTTCTTTAACTAATTTCATTAAATCTTTAGCATGAAGAACTCCCACAATATCATCAATAGATTCCTCATAAACAGGTATTCGTGAAAAACCTTCTTCAGTTATTAAATCTACTATTTTATCCAGCTCCGAATCGATAGGTACGGCTAATACATCCATTCTGTGAGTCATGACATCAGAAACGAATTTATCATCGAAATCAAAAATATTATTTATGACTTCTCTTTCATCTTCTTGGATGGCTCCACTTTCTTCTCCTTCATCTACCATCATTCTAATTTCTTCCTCAGTTATATTATCTTCAGCAGCATTAGGATCTCCGCCTAAAATCTTTATAAAAGTATTGGTAGAAAAACTTAGAAATTTCACGAAAGGAAATGCTATAAATGATAGAACAGTTAAAGGTCCTACAGCAAATCTTGATATCTTCTCCGGTTTTTGCAAAGCAAATTTTTTAGGAACTAATTCACCTATGACTAAAGTAAAATATGATAAAATTATTGTAATAACAATAACCGCCATTGGCTTTAATACGGCTGAAGGTATAGGCAAACCAGTTCTTTCTACAGCAATAGCAAGTTTATCAGCGAAAGTGTCCGCTGCAAATGCACTTGATAAAAGGTTTGCCAAAGTTATGCCTATTTGAATAGTAGCAAGAAATTTCTCAGGATCTTTTATAAAATTATTAATAAGGATAGCTTTTTTATCTCCATTCTCAGCCATAATCCTTATTTTATTATTATTTAAAGATAGTACCGCAATCTCTGAAGCAGCAAAAAAGGCATTAAATAAAATTAGTATAAATAAAAACACAATTTGAGTAAACAAACAAATTCAACCTCCTCAAAAATTTAAATAAAACAAAAAAGACAAAAACTCCCTCGATTTTCTATTTTAATTCAAGGAATTTATTGTCTCTGTTTAAAAAATGTCTGCCTTTTTCTGCTTTTTACTATCCGACACAAACAACTGTCAGGGTTGTCATCCATTTGATTAATTTCACCTCCCAAAATAATACTGCTTAATTAAAAATTATATCAGAATATATTCACAATGTAAATAATATAAAAAACAGTCTATCCATTCTTCATTTATTACTTCTAATATATTCCTTCCATTCTTTACTATAAACAAAAAATTATAAAATAGTTGTATTTATCATTGAACTATTATTTATATACCAATATATCCATAAGTATAATATCCGAATCTTCTTTTCCGATAATTGCAATACTCATGTTCTCCTTATCTTTAATATTCAATAATATTGTATCTCCCGATTCGAGAATATAATTTTCTTCTTCCGAAACTTTAATATTTATCTTACCCCATACACAATATACTGCCTTAGTATATTGAAAAAACTTTTTATCTTTTAGAGGAAATAAACAAAAATAATCTTGATTCTTATTAATATGAGCTGAATCTAACTTTCCCTTACATTCATCAGTAAACATTAAGTTAAAATCTCTTACCTTTCCCCAACTTTTTGTTTCCCAATCTCCTTCAAAAGAATCCTGCTGAAAAGGATAGAGAATACAACTATGATGTCCTAAATGTTCTAACTTCAGCTTTCCTTCAATTATCATTATAATTCTATGAATTTCAGGAAGTTTGGTAAAGGTAGATTCTTCTATATTTACCTCTGCCGAGCTTAACCTCCATTTAAAATCTCTTTCCTCATATTTAGCTTCCTTGGGATAAATAGCTAATTGAGTAGTAGTTCCTCCTGACCATTTACTAATTTTATATTGCTCTTTTTTTATTATCTCGGCTTTTAAAGCCATATTAAAATCTCCCTTATCAAATTATCTATAGCTTTATTTCTGAATGTTAATATCCTTATATCTAAAAAATTGTCCCCTTAAATTTTATTATTATTTCTTATCTTTTTATTCCTTCTGATTATTTCCTTCTTATATTTTAATTCGGCTTTTCTGTCCATTTTTCTTTTAATGAATTCTGCTTCTTTTTTTAATTTGTTATAGTTGTCAAGTCTTGACTTAGAAATAACCCCTTCTTCTATAGCTTTTACAACTGCACAACCCGGCTCCTTATCATGCTTACAATCGGAAAACCTACAGTGTTTGGATATTTCCGTTATATCGGAAAAGGCATCTTCAATACTTTCTTCTTCATCTAAAAGCTGTATTTCTCTCATTCCCGGAGTGTCTATAACAACTCCTCCTTCCGGAAGAAGAATAAGCTCCCTATGAGTAGTAGTATGCTTTCCTCTATCATCAGACTCCCTTATTTCGTTTGTTTTTAATCTGTCTTGGCCTAACAATAAATTAATGAGACTTGATTTTCCCACTCCGGAAGAACCTATAAATACTACGGTTTTCCCAAAAGTTAAATATTTCTTCAACTCTTCCAGACCTTCATATGTTAATGAACTGACATGTATTATATCTATTCCGATGGCTACTTTTTCAACTTCCGTAAGTTTCTCCGAAATATCTTCGCACAAATCGGATTTGGTCAGAACCACCACAGGAGTTCCGCCGCTGTTCCATGCAATGCTTATATATCTTTCAAGCTTTCTTAAATTAAAATCCTGATTCAATGACATGCAGATAAATATTATATCTATATTCGAAGCGATAATCTGTTCATCTATATCGGTTCCGGCAACTTTCCTGGAAAGTTTACTTTTTCTTTGAAGTATTCCATGAATGGCCGCATTTCCTCTGTCCGATCTATCTCTGTCCAATACCACCCAATCTCCCACTGCCGGATAATCATTCCTATCCACAGCTTCAAAAGAAATTTTCCCCGATATCTGTGATAAAATTATGTCATTTTCGGTTATAACCTTATACATTCCCTTATATTCTGTGATAACTCTTCCTATATATCCATCCTTATAATACTGTTTAAATTCTTCAATTATTTCTTCATTCAATCCTAATTCAAACAAATTGTTATTCAATTTATTACCCCCAGTTATTATTTTGGGCATAAAAATACCCTGTGAAACAGCATAAAAAATTATATCCTGCCCCAGGGAGTAATAAAAATCATTTTATATGAAATTAAATCAACATCCCAAGAGCAGTGTTATTAAAATTAAAATATATTCTCATCATCATAAGACACCACTCCTTTCTTTAATATAAATTTAAAATATCATAAAATTTAAATACTGTCAATTATTAAAATTAATAAAATACTTGAATATCCATTAAATAATCTTATTTAATCTTCAACAGGATATTTATCTCCATGTTTTGTAAATGAAATTTTGCTGGATCTCCTTCAAGTTTTCCCGATAAACTCCTGATTATATATTTGATTTTAAAATCATCATTTTCATCCGTAAAGGTCATTTCGGCTGGATCGATGGATTTTCCCTCAGTATTTTTATTGTTTTCATATATTGTCCGGCCGTATTCATTTAAATCCTTAGTGTACATGACTTTGCCGTTTCTGACAAGGCTAAATGCAAAGGAATTTATATCATATTCCGCCCGAATGCCTTCGATCTCAAGGGATTTTCTGTATAAAGAATTTGAATCCATAAAATAATCATAATCTTTTACATCTATGGCTCCCTCGTTTTCATAGCTGCTGTAATACAGATATTCACCTCTTCCGTCGGAAGCTTTTTTAACATATGAAAATCCCAGTACCTCATCCATATCTCCCATAGCAAAGCCTGACGGAAGGTATTTTATATCCTCAAGGCTGTGATTATCTTCAAAATAATCCAATATACTGCTGATTTCGGCTCTGTCATCCGCAGAAATACTTTCTTGTGATTTCACAATATTTCCGTCTTCGATCATATTGTTTTTCTCCAATATGTGAACAAATCTTCGGTTTTGACTGTATTTGGATACGGAAAAACCGCTTAAAGGCCCAAAAATAGAATTCAAAACTATTACGGAGAAAGTAACGGGAATTATAATATTTCTTTTCTCCTTTGCAAATATAAAATACAGCATTATAGCCGATACCCATATTCCCAGCACCAACACATAATATCTGTTTTCAGTAATTCCATAAGCTCTCACTCTTATTCCCATAGAAACAAACATCATTATAAGAATCGGAAGAATAATTTTAGGAAACCAATTTATAAAATATTTTGCCCAGTTGTTATCAACTTTTAAGGGATATATCAAAAATATAACCCCTATGCTTAAAGTAGTATACCACAAAACCAAATTCGACACCAAACCTATAGGCCACTGCTGGGTTAAAACTATCTTCCCAAAATATACATATAATATTAAAGTGTATATAAGAATTAAAGGAATTACTATATATAATAAAAGTATTTTAAGTCCTTTAGAATATTTCTCATCGGAAAACTTAGAACTTATTAAAGGAATTTTTGCAAGAAAATATGGTACGGAAAATAGTCCTGCTATAATAACAAATGCATAATAATATATTTTCCCCTCTATATTAACGGAAAACAATTTTGATACGGAAAAAAGTATCAGAGAAATTCCGGCAAACAGTACAAAAGAGTAAATAAGAGTCATTAAAAATGAAGAAAATATTTTGATTATATAATACTCATAATCTTCTCTTCTCCCGAGGCGGGGAATATATAAAAACGTGACGTACAGAAACACACTCATCCCTATATATCTTGATATGCTTACCGTTTTAAAATCTTTAAGCAGGAAGAAATAATATAACAATAAAAATATTCCTACCAAAGCAAAAAGAATTATTTGAAAAATCCCGTTGTATTTTCCCTTCTTTTCTAAAAAGAATTTCATAGATGTAAAAAGAGGAAGCCCTAAAGCTATAACCATTATTATTTGTGTAAGATTTTCCAGTTCTTCCTTCTGCCAATAAGATCTGCTTTCTTCAAGAGCTATAAGAAGTATTACTAAAACAACAGATGTAATTATAGTAACAGGAAATCTTTTAAGGCTTGCTTTTAACCCCTTTAATGTTTGATATATATTAGCTTTAATATTAATTTGTATCATCTCCTTTTTAAATATTTTATGCTATCCTTGATATAAGCGGTAGTATTCTCCCTTTTTTGATATAAGTTCTTCATGACTTCCCCTTTCTACAATTCGGCCTCCGTCAACAACCATTATTACGTCTGCACCTTTAATAGTGGAAAGCCTGTGAGCTATAATAAATGTAGTACGATTCTTCATGATTTTAAGCATTGCTTCCTGAATTTTAAACTCCGTTCTCGTGTCAATACTTGAAGTAGCTTCATCTAAGACCAGAATAGACGGGTTTGCCAAAACTGTCCTGGCTATAGCTATAAGCTGTCTTTCTCCTTGGCTTAAATTAATTCCCCCTTCTAACAGGACGGTGTCATACCCTTGAGGCATTCTATTTATAAATTGATGAGCATTAGCCATTATTGCCGCTTCTTTAATTTCTTCATCTGATGCATCTATTTTACCATATTTAATATTATCCTTTATTGTTCCTGAAAAAAGATACGTATCCTGGAGTACAATTCCAAAACATCTTCTTACGCTGTCTCTGGTATAATCCCTTATATCTTTTCCGTCTATTAATATTTCACCTTCCGTTACATCATAAAATCTTGTAAGAAGATTGACTATAGTAGTTTTCCCGGCTCCCGTAGGACCTACCAGCGCAATTGTACTTCCCCTTTCCACTTTAAAATTTATATTTTTAAGTACGGGGATTCCCTTTTTATATTCAAAACTTACGTTTTTAAACTCCACATCTCCCTTTACATCATGAAGCGTCAGGGAATTCTCTCTGTCTTCAATCTCCTCTTGTTCGTCAAGTATCTCAAAAACTCTTTCCGCTCCTGCCACGGCCGACTGAAGAGTATTAAATATATTGGCCAAATCATTAAGAGGCCTTGAAAACTGTCTGGAATAACTAAGAAAACTTGCTATTATTCCCACGGTAATAATATTTTTTACTGCCATAATTCCTCCCGATACGGCAACTACCGCAAAACCGAAATTGTTGATTACATTCATCATCGGCATAATAAATCCTGACCATATTTGAGCTTTAGTTCCCACTTCACATAATTGAGTATTTATATTCTCAAAATATCTGATTATATTATCTTCTCTATTGAAGGATTTTATTACCTGAATCCCCGATATGGACTCTTCAATATGACCATTTAAATTTCCCAGGACATCTTGTTGTTCCTTAAAAAGTATCTCAGTTTTTTTAGCAATCCCCCGTGTCAGAAATAAGACTAAAGGTACTGTAACTAATGATGCTACTGTAAGTAAAGGACTTAGTACAATCATCATTATAAGAGCGCCTAATATGTTTAGAACGCCAGACATCAGTTGAATAGTCGATTGGGATATGGTAGTACTTATATTATCAATATCATTGGTAAGCCTACTCATTATCTCACCATTACTGTGAGTATCGAAATAAAACAACGGTAATTTTTGAAGCTTTCCAAACAGCACCTTTCTCATACCCGAAACTATTCTTTGAGAAACGCCTGCCACTATCCAGCCTTGAAAAAAAATAACAACACCGTCGGTAATATATACTGATATAAGTACTAAGGCAATAATGCGTAGATTCCTAAAATCAACGGCATGAATTCCGGGAGAAATATTATCTATGGCTTTTCCTATAAGGTATGGTGCCAAAAGTCCAACTCCAACATCTATACCTACCAATAAGAATACAAATGTCAAGAGTCTCTTTTCCCCTTTAAAATATCCCCATAATCTCTTTATAGTCTCACTAAAATTCTTCGGTTTTTCAATTGGAGCCATATTTCTCGGCCCTCTATGTCCTCTTCCTGAAAGACCGATATTTTGTACTATCTTCTCGGAATTCTTATTTTCCATATTCTGCATCCTCCCTTCCCATCTGGGAGTAATATATGTCCTTATATATATCCGAATTTTTCATTAATTCCTCATGAGTTCCAATTGCCGATATCATACCATTATCAAGGACAATTATTCTGTTGGCTTCCCTAATTGTAGTAATGCGTTGAGCAATAAATATACAAGTTGTATTCTTCAAATATAATTTTAATCCTCTTCTTATTTTCCCTTCTGTAGTCATATCTACCGCACTTGTTGAATCATCTAAGATAAGAATTTTAGGCTTTTTGAGAAGAGCTCTGGCAAGAGAAATTCTCTGTTTCTGGCCTCCCGAAAGATTAACTCCCCCTTGCCCCAATTGAGTAGTATACTTTTCAGGAAAGGACATTATAAATTCATGAGCTTGAGCAATTTTAGCAGCATCTTGTACCTCTTCGACAGAGGCATTTTCATTTCCCCATTTAATATTTTCTAATATGTTTCCTGAAAAAAGCATTGTTTTCTGAGGAACAATAGCTATAATATCTCTCAGTTCCTTTAAATTCATCATATTCACATTTATTTCGTCTATTTTTAATTCTCCAGAAGTAACGTCATAGAACCGGGGAATTAAATTAATCAAACTCGTCTTTCCTGAGCCGGTAGAACCGACTATTGCCAACATCTCACCCGGATTACAGACAAAGCTGATATTTTTTAAAACAGGATTTAAGCTTCCGCTGTAAGTAAAATCCACGTTTTTAAATTCAATTTTTCCTTTTATGTTTTTAACATCTGCAGGAGAGTCGATTTCCCTTAAACTATTTTCTTGGTCAAAAACTTCTCCTATACGCTCTGCTGAAGCCTTTGCTCTTATGAACATAGTAAATACATGGGACATCATCACCAAAGAAAAAAGAATTTGAGTCATATAATTAATAAATGCTATTATCTTTCCTACCTGCATTGAACCGTTGTTAACTTTGATGCCTCCCACCCAAAGAATAACAACTATTCCTAAATTTATAACTAATGTTATTATAGGATTGAATATGGAAACTACTTTCATTCCTGTAATTGAAGCATTGGTTAAATTATCATTGGATATTTTAAATTCATCCAATTCATAAGCAAATCTGTTAAATGCCTTTACTACCCTGACTCCCGACAGGTACTCACGCATAACTTCATTTAATTTATCTAAGGCAATTTGTATTTTAACAAAAAACGGATAACTTATTCTTACATTAAGATATATTATAAAAAAGATAACAGGGATTACTCCTATAAGAATTAAAGCCATGGGAGGATTAAGAAGTACAGCCATTACAAGACTTCCTATACAGAGAATAGGCGCCTTTACAAATATCCTCATCATTCCGTGAGCAAAATTTTGAACTTGGGTTACATCATTAGTTAACCTTGTAATAAGAGTCGCCCCTTGAAATTTATTGATATTATCAAAGGAAAAGCTCTGAACTTTTTTGAATAAATCCCCTCTAAGCTCAGTACCAAATTTTTGGGATACTCTACTTGATATAATATTCCTCGTAGCAGCATTAACCGCTCCTATGACTGTTACTAAGAGCATTATTCCTCCCATATGAAATACATAGTTCAAGTTCTTAGCTGCCACTCCATTATCAATAATTTTAGACATAATAGTCGGCTGAAGAAGATCACAGATAGCCTCTAAAGTAAGAAATATCAATACTATTATATATTTTTTCCAATATATTCTTATGTACTTCTTCAGAAAATCCATAATGCTCATCTCCACATTATCTATAAAGTCCACTAAATTATAACATAGAAATATAAGTATTAACAATAATAAAAAAACATCTCCTTAATATTCTATTCTGCAACAGAGATGTTTTATTTCATACCAAACTATGAATTTTCACATTTTAATGCTACTTCAAAAGTAGTCTTGTCCTCTCCGCTGAAAGCTTTAATGCTTCCGTGATGAAGTTCTACTATGCTTTTGGAAATGGACAGTCCGAGTCCCGTTCCTCCTGTTTTTTGAGAACGGGATTTTTCAACTCTGTAAAATCTATCAAATATATATGGAAGATCCCTCTGGGAAATAATTTCTCCATAATTTACTATATCGACTATGGCTTCATTTCCATTTCGGCGAAGGTTTATATCTACATATTTTCCTTCTTTTCCATATCTTACAGCATTAATGAGCAAATTTTCAAATACTCTCACTAAAAGAGGGCCATCTGCCAATATAAATACCTTCTTTTCAGGAATATCCAATCTATATTTCATTCCCGCATCTTTAAAAATCGGAACAAACTCTTCCGCCAACTGCTCTAATAATTCACCTAAATTAATCTTTTTTAAGTCAACTTTAAGCCCTCCATAATTTAACTTTGTAAACTCAAAGAGCTCATCTATCATTTTTTTCAAATCTTTTCCTTTATTATAAGCAATATCAACATAATACCTCATAGTTATTTCATCTTTATAATCATCATTAGATATCAGTCCCAGATATCCTAATATTGACGTAAGAGGAGTCCGTAAATCATGGGACACGCTTGTAATCAATTCATTTTTGGTTTTCTCCGCATTTCTTTCTTCCTCAATAGAATTTTTTAGCTGAGAAGCCATTAAATTAATGCTTTTCGCTAATTCCCCCAGTTCATCATCGGATTTAACGGGAATATGAGATTCAAGTTGCCCCTGAGAAATAACTTTAATTTCTCTGTTAATTTCTTCAATATATTTAACCATTCTCTGCATATAGATAAAAAAGAAAAAAACAAATAGTATCGTACCGACAAAAATTACAACGGGAGTAACTCCCACACTATATTTCATAACACTTAAGGTTTGTCTTAGGAGAAGGGATCTCGGAAGGTTATAAGCTATCAGGAGTAAAAACAATACACAAAAAACAGCGGTAATGACACTCGCGAAAAAAAGAAATATTATCCTCCAACGGATACTCTTAAAAAATTTAGTTTTCAATTTTATATCCTACCCCCCATACCGTTTTTATAAACTGAGGTTGCCTTGGATTATCTTCAATCTTTTCCCTAATTTTTCTTATATGTACCATAACAGTATTGTTCCCTTCAAAATACTTTTCTTTCCATATTTCTTTGAATATTTCCTCTCCGCTAAAAACTCTTCCCGGATTTTGAGATAAAAGGGCAAGAATGTCAAATTCAATGGGAGTAAGATCTACTTTTCTACCATATACTGTCACTTCATGAGTCTTTTTATTAATTGTAAGCCCTTTTATATTTATATCATTATCATCATTTATCTCACTGTTAGGATTTAAATATATATACCTTCTTAATTGGGACTTAACCCGAGCAAGAAGTTCAAGGGGATTAAAAGGTTTCGTAAGATAGTCGTCAGCCCCTGTGGTAAGTCCCAATATCTTATCCATATCTTCAGACTTTGCACTTAGCATAAGTATGGGAATATTGTTATTTTCCCTTACTCTTCTGCATACTTCCAATCCATCCATTCCCGGCATCATAATATCTAAAACTATAAGGTGAACTCTTTCATTTTTTAATATATTTAATGCTTCCTCTCCGTTATAAGCCTTTAATACTTCATATCCATCATTAACAAGATATATTTCAATTAAATCCGATATCTCTTTCTCATCTTCCACAACCAAAATTTTCTCTTTTTTCATTCCCTCATTCCCCTTCTTCTATTAAAAAGCCTTATATTTTCAGTATATCAATAGGCTTTACCCTTTGCAATAATATTCGCTTTTTTTAAGGACTATAATGCTCTTCATTATTAATATGTCCATTTTCCTATCGATTTTTCAAATAAAATATTATTAATATACATATAACAACAATAGCGGTTTTAATAATAAACTCTAAAGTCCTCTTCATCTAATCTCCTCCCCTTTTTCTTAAATTATACTTTTAAGATATTTAAGATTTATTAATTTTTTCTTAAAATTTTATTAAATGCTTCTGAAATATTTTTCTAATGTCTGGAACCACTATTCTCATAATGCTGGGATTTTTTAAACATAATCCAATCTTTGAGCATATTCAAAACAAAAGTTAAACTCAAATCAAATTGAAAACGATACCTTTTTAAAGATATTATAAATATATAGAAACATTAAGATTCTAAATTCATAAGGGAGGTGATTTAATGAATTTTTACGAGAAATGGGGATTTGTTGAATATGGATAAAAAAATTATATCGATGCTTAACATTTTATTGAACAGTACAATTATAACTTTAAAAGAATTAGAAGAAGAAACAAATTCTTCAAAACGTCAAATTACTTATAGACTCAATAAAATCAACCATATGCTGAGAGGAATAAAAGTACCTACCATTTCTCTTAATTCGAGTAGAAATATAATTGTTCAGCAAGATACTAAAACGGCAATTAAAGAATTAATAGATAAAAATTATTCCAGAGCTACTTATTATTTCAGCAAGACTGAAAGGCTCCTATATATGTATCTCATGTTATTTATAAATATGGATTATTTGTCTATAAACCATTTTATAGATTCAATGAAAGTAAGCAGGTCTACTGTATATCTTGATTTTAAGAACTTGATCCCGGAGCTGAAAAAAGAAAATATCCAAATTAAATATAATCGTATCAGAGGATATTATTTGTCTGGGTCAGAGATGAATATAAGACGAACAATGATTAAAAGTATCAGCCAAACCTTATCAAATGGTGATAATCCAAAGGTATTTGACCTTTTTATAGATGAATATAAACTTGGCACCTTTGAATCTTCAAAAGAAATAATATCGAAACTTGTTAAGAAATACAAAATCACGTTTGTAGAAGATAGGCTTGCGGAATTTGTTTATATATTTATCTTCTTAAAATCAAGGATGGTTTCAAATCAGGATAATATTGCCAATAATCCGGATATACCAAATATCACTGTAATGAATTCTATGAAAGAATACAAATTTACTGAAGAATTATTGGAAGTCTACAATATCAAAGATAAAATTCATCCATTTGACATTATGTATATTAGTGCTTGGATTTTAGGAATATCCGTTGGAAACATCAATGAGGATACAAAAGACAGATATGTAATTTCCAAAATTGTAAACAGTATAATGATAAAATTTGAATCTATAAGCGGAATTTATTATATAAACCGCAAAAAAATATTCAAACAAATTTACTCGCATTTTAGACCTGCTTATTATAGGCTATTATTCAAACTTCCAATTTCCAATCCTCTATGTGAAAAGATAAAAGAGGAATACAAATTATTTTATAAGATTGTAAGTAATGTTATGAAAGAATTCTGCGGACTGTTTGGAGAGGAAATACCGGAAGAGGAATTGGCATATTTGACTTTGCATTGTGCCGCTATATTTTTCGACAAAAAGGATTATGAAGTTATAAAGAAAAAAACAGCTTTGATTGTTTGTTCAAACGGAGTCGGAAGTTCCGTAATCTTGTATAAGGAACTCGTGAATTTATTTCCGGAATTAAATTTTCTGCCTCCTCTTGAATCCTCCAAAATAAAGTCTGTTGTTGAGCCAATAGATATTGTATTTACTACTAATTATAATCCGGCAGTTTTAGAAATAAATGCTCCAATAATCAAAGTCAGTCCTGTTATGACTCAGAAAGAAAAATATAAACTCACCAGAGAAGTATATATTCAATTAGGTGACGTTTTTTTAAGACAACCGAAAATAGATGAAGTTATGAATATAATCAAAAAGCATACAAAAATAATTTCAGAAAGTATGCTTTCCAATGAATTGTTATCCTACTTTACACAAACAGACACTTTTACGTTTAAAGGAGATGAAGGACTCATGCTAAGTGACCTTACTAATGAAAAGCTAATCAAACTAAGAATACCTGCCAAGGATTTAGAGGAGGCCATCAGAAAATCAGCTTCTGTATTACTTGAAAATGGCAAGATAACTGAAAATTATATAGATGCAATGGTAAATGCCGCAAAATTATCTCCCTATATGGTTATTACAAAACATGTCGCCCTGCCTCATGCAAGGCCGGAAACAGGTGCAAAAGAAATTGCAATAGGCATTACCACACTTCAAGAACCTATTAAATTTGGAAACAAGGATAATGATCCTGTGAAATATATTTTCTGTCTCAGTGCCGTAGATAATAACAGTCATATCCGTACAATGTCAGAATTGGTAGAACTGCTCGAAAATAACGGATTTTATGATGTATTGGACAAAGCTGTCAATCCAAAAGAAATTATGGATTATATAAAAAAATACGAATCAGATAAGGAGGGGAAATAATGTATAAAGCTTTAATTTGCTGTAGGGCTGGAATGGGTTCAAGCATGCTTCTTAAAATCAAAGTTGATCAAGTAATCAGTGAAAATGATTTTAAAATCAAAACCGAACACGGAAATTTAGATTCACTAATCGGATTTAACGGGGACTTAGTAATTATGATGGAAGACCTTATGGATGAACTTAAGGATAAAGTCCCATATGCAATCGGCATCCGTAATATTATGGATAAAGAAGAAATCAAGCAAAAACTTAAGAAATTCATAGCTGCAAATAGTAAATAATCAATTTTATAAAGAGGGAGAGTGTATATCTATGATAAATGCAATTTTAGCTCAGACCAGAAATACGGCTTTAATTGTCGGCAGTATTGCCCTTATAGGTCTCTTATTACAAAAAAAGTCTGCTAAGGATGTAATTTCGGGAACAGTAAAAACAATCATCGGATTTATGATTTTTAACATTGGTTCAGGAGCAATTTCAACAATTGTAACTAATTTTACTACATTGTTTAATGCGGGTTTTGGTATTGACGGAGTAACCACTCAAGTAGAAGTTGCCACAGGTATGGCGCTTAATACTTACGGAACCGAGGTAGCACTGTTAATGTTGGTTGGTTTCGTTGCCAACCTATTAATTGCAAAGTTTACACGTTTCAAAGCAATCTTCTTAACCGGACAGCATTTTCTTTATTTTGCATGTGTACTTGCATTGATATTCATTGCTAACAATTTGCCTATAATTGTAACAATAATCATTGGAGGTATTATTTTAGGATTTTGTGGTGCCGCACTTCCTACAATATGCCAACCATTTATGAATAAAATTACGGGTTCGGATAATTTAGCAATGGGACACTTCAACTGTATAGGATATGCATTATCGGGATATATCGGAAAATTTATTGGAAAATTCAGTAAATCCAAAAAAAATTCAGACTCAAGCAACATTGAATTGCCTCAATGGTTTGAACTCTTTCGTGATTTCGTTTTCTCAGTGGCATTATTTATGGTTGTATTGTTCTATGTTGCAGTCATAGCATGTGCTGCCAATGGACAATTATCATTGGTTCGGGAAATGTCCGGAAATGATCTATGGTTCATCTATCCATTGCTTCAAGGTGTTCAATTTGCTGCCGGTATGAGTGTATTAATCTATGGCGTTCGTCAATTTATAGCTGAAATTACGGCTGCATTCGTTGCAATTTCGGAAAAATATATTCCAAACTCAAAACCGGCCGTTGACTGCCCTGCTATCTTCCCATTTGCTCCTACCGCAGTATTAGTAGGATTTATAGGTTCATTCATGGGCGGATTATTCGGTATGTTACTTATGGTACTCTTTAAGAGTTCGGTTATTATGATACCAGCTGCAGGCATCTGCTTCTTCTCAGGCGGAACTTGCGGTGTCTTCGGCAACGCTTACGGTGGATGGAAAGGTGCCCTGTTTGGCTCATTCATAGTCGGAATTGGTCTTGTCGTTTTACCATTAATTCTCTATCCGGTATTTGCCGATTTAGGTATTGCCGGTGCTTCGTTCCCTAACGTGGACTACAACATCGTTGGTTCTATTATCAACTGGATATTTGGTCTATTCCGCTAATGTTAAATTTACATTAATTTAAGTAGAGCTTACCTATACTTAATTACCACAAATTAATATAAAAATATTAGGAGGTAAAATATGTTTAAAACGGATATAGAAAATAGGATTATAAAAGCAGGTGTTATGGCAATTGTCAGAGTGGAAAATGTTGAAAGGGGTCAAGAAATAGCTGAAGGCTGTCTTGAGGGCGGAATAGATGTTTTGGAAATCAGTTACACTTTACCCAATGCAGGAGATGTAATCAAATTTTTGAATGAAAAATTTGGCGATAAACTGCTTATAGGTGCAGGTACGGTTTTAGACGGCCTAACTGCAAGATTAGCCATACTGTCCGGAGCGAAATTTATCATCGCACCGAACTTCAGTAGAGAAGTTGTCCATGTATGTAACAGATATCAAATTCCATATGCTCCAGGTTGTGCCACAGTTACGGAAATGACAGAAGTACTGGAAGCCGGTGCTTCATTTATAAAAGCCTTTCCGATTTCAAACTTCTACGGACCATCACTTGTATCTGTTATAAAAACTCCACTCCCTCACATGCCCATACTCGCATCCGGTGGAATAAACCTGGACAATCTAAGTACATGGATAAAAAACGGAGTGGATTGTGTGGGAATCGGCGGACTTTTAACAAAAGGCAGCAAACAGGAAATTGCTTTAAATGCAAAAAAGATTCGTAAAATCATCGATACTACCAGAAGCATGTAAGACATGTTTATATTTAAATAGTAATTAATAAGAATATACATGACAAGGGTCGGATATTTCTTGTCATGTATATTCTTTATAATATTTATTTTATCTTCCCATAATATTTTTAAAATCCTGCATATCATAAAATTATGTAATAATATATAAGAAAACAATAAAATATTGTATAATATTATTATACAATATTTTAAAAACGGAGGGTAAATATGGAAAACTTAAAGATTGATGATTTCACAAAATACAAATTTCTATCAAAAATTAAATATTCCCCCAACGGAAAATATGGAGGATTTGTAGTCAGCAGAATGGATGTGGAAGAAAATAAATATCTTTCAAACATATGGATCTATAATACAGATACTAAAAAACTACTCCAATTGACTTCTCTTGATGAAGAAAAAGACTTTATTTGGCTGGACGACTCAAATATTTTATTCCCCGAGATTAGAAACCAGAAGGACAAAGAAAGAGTTCAAGAAGGAGAAAAGTTTACAAATTATTATAAAATAAATATTCACGGAGGAGAAGCTACTTTTGCTTTTAGAATTCCACTACGTGTTACCGAAATCAAAAAAATTGATAATAACAATTTTATACTTACAGCCATATACGATAATTACAAACCCGATTTAACCAATATAAAAGAAGATGAAAAAGAGGCCGCCTTAAAAAAGATTAAGGAAGAAAAGGATTATGAGATATTAGATGAAATCCCTTTCTGGAGTAACGGAAGCGGGTTTACCAACAAAAAAAGGAATAGGCTATACTTATACAATTCAAAAGAAAACAAGGTTATTCCTATTACCGACAAGTACTCGAATGTAGAATTGTTTAGTTTAAATAAGGATAAATCAAAAGCAGTTATTATTATAAATACTTTCAAGGATAAAATGCCTCTCACTTCAAATATGTACTTATATAATACAGCAGATAACACTTTGGAAAAAATAATCCGTGAAGAATCTTTCAGTTACTCTTATGCAGAATTTGTGGGAGAAAAAATTATATTTGCAGGAAGTGACATGAAAGATTACGGATTAAATCAAAACCATCAATTTTATATCATGGATTTATCTTCGGGAAATATTAAAAATATATCTCCGGATTTTGATATCAGTACTTGGCAGTCAGTAGGTTCGGACTGCAGATATGGAGAAAGTGACACATTTAAAGTTGACGGAAATTATCTTTATTTTGAAACCACAGAATGGAATTCGTCTTATATAAACAGAATAGATGAAAACGGACATATCGAAAAAATAACTAAGGAAAAAGGTTCCGTTGACGGCTTCGACGTTCACGAGAAAAATATATTATTTGTGGGAATGAGAAATATAAAGCTTCAAGAACTGTATCTATTGAAAGATGGGAAAGAAGAACAAATAACATTTTTTAATGAATGGGTTTCAGAATCCAAAAAAATATCCCTCCCCGAAAGGATTACTTTTGAGACCGAACCAGGAATTATCATAGAGGGCTGGATATTAAAGCCTGTGGATTTTGACCCTAATAAAAAATATCCCGCAATATTGGATATTCACGGAGGTCCCAAGACAGTTTACGGAGAAGTCTTTTATCATGAAATGCAGTATTGGGCAAACGAAGGATATGCGGTAATATTCTGCAACCCCCGTGGAAGCGACGGAAGAGGAAACGAATTTTCAGACATACGAGAAAAATATGGGACAATAGATTATGATGATTTGATGAAATTTACAGACATCATGCTAAAGACTTATTCTTTTATTGACAAAAACAGGTTGGGAGTAACAGGAGGTTCCTACGGAGGGTTCATGACCAATTGGATTATAGGACATACCGACAGATTTGCGGCTGCAGCAAGTCAAAGAAGTATTTCCAATTGGATATCAGACTTTGGAACTACGGATATAGGATATTATTTTACAGACAATGAACTTGGCGGAACCCCTTGGAATAATTATGAAAAATTATGGTTTCATTCTCCGCTGAAATATGCCGATAAAGCAAAAACTCCTACTTTATTTATTCATTCCGAGGAAGATTACAGATGCTGGTTAGCTGAAGGCCTGCAGATGTTCTCTGCTTTAAAATACCACGGAGTAGAATCAAGGCTGTGCATGTTCAGGGGAGAAAACCATGAACTCAGCAGAAGCGGAAAGCCTAAGCACAGAATCAGAAGGTTAAAAGAAATTACTGATTGGATGAACAAATATTTAAAATAGCAATTTAAAATATATATATAATGAAGCTGCTCTATTTCAATATAAATAAAGCAGCTTCATTGTTAAATGTCATATGTTCTAAATGTTAAGCTAATTTTCTTCGATTTTAATTCTTTTGCCTTCCGAAAAAAGAGCAGCTTCACACACCTTCATTACTCTCAGAGCAAATTCTAAAGAACCACGTTCAGGGACTTTTTTCTCCAGTATGCAATCACAAAAATATTTCATCTCACCATATATTCCTTGTATAAATAAAGCTTTATTTTCAAGGGTCGAAAGGCAATTCTGAGGTTCCCATAAAATCGCCCCGTAATCTTCTCCTTCACTTATAAAACTTTCCGTATGTCCGTAATCAAATGGTATCCCCCGATTAAAAATTACCCTTGTGGTATTGTCTATTTTAACATTCCAACTGTTACCGTATATATTATACATTTCATTAGGCTGGGGTCCCGTTGCTAAATGGAGATTTCCTATAATTCCATTTTCAAATTCTATTATACAAATACCGCTGTTTTTACCAACATGAGATGTAACATAAGATACCTTCCCTCCTACTGCTAACATAAAGGAAAGCGGATGGCAACTGTTTTTATGCCATTTAGTATATTCTTTATTCTTTAATATATCTTTACCATTATCAGGCAATTTAACAGGGTATACAGCAAGAATAGAATCAGGTACACCGTATTTTGGATTATTAACAATTTCTATTGCCTTATCCGTAGCTGGCATGAAAGCCTTTTTAAATCCTGCTACCGCAACTAAGCTGCCTCTGTCTTTAATCATTTGAAGAATCTGTTCCGAGTTTTCTGCAGGAGGTTTTTCTACAAAAACATTTACTCCTGCTGCGAATGCCTGAGCTGCAATATGAGGCTGTACACTTGCCGGAGTACAAATAAATACAGCATCCAATTTTTCATTTTCAAACATTTTCTGAGAGTCCATGTAATGACGACATCCATATTGCCGAGCAGTATTAACAAGTATTTCCTCATTTGAACGGTTGCATACAGCGCATAACTCAACAGGAAGATAATTAAGGGCAGGTAAAAGATTCCTATAAGCATGAGACCCAATCCCCACCATTGCGACTTTCAACTTTTGTTTATATTCTCTTTGGTACATCATATAATGTTCCTCCTCAAATTTATATATTTATATCCTGTTATGTTCAAACAAATTATTGTTCTTTTCTATACCAAATTATAATTCTTTATATTCACTAATTAAATCTTCCTTAAAACCAGTATAATTATGTAATTAGTTTCTTATATATCCCTTTCAATACTTTTTTCCTTAAAATATATAAAAAGTCTAAAAACAGATAAAGCAAAAAATACATACTTCCGCAAGAAAACATATAATAAAAAAATAACTCTTGATAATTGCATATAAATTCATATATTTTATGATATAATAAATATATATTATATCATTTAAAAGGTAGTGATGAAATGAATACTGCTAAAAAAATATTATTAAAACTTATAGATGAAATCCCTGAAAATCAAATACATGAAGTAATAGATTTCATATAATATTTAAAAATAAAAAATGAGAGAAATGCGTATAAAGAATTAGAAGAAGCAAGTAAAAGCAGTATGGATTTTTGGAATAACGATATAGATGATGAGGTATGGAATAAGGAAATTTAAAGGTGGATTCATGCATAAGAGTCGATAGAATTTATAATTTATCTCAAAATATTGTCATTAAAAAATTTGGCGAAGTTATTGATGAAATTATGAATAAGGTAAAAAATAAAATCGATGAGTTAATAAAATAACAAAAAATCAGGAGAAAATTTTCTCCTGATTTTTTCCTTATGGATTATAAAATTTTATATTCTCCCTCATCATCTTTTCTTCCCAAACTTCCTTAAGCAGTGCCAGATCATCCCTATAGTCGGTTTTGGTCTCATCTTCACTATATTTAAGAGTATCAATTATACTAATATTAAATCTATCTTCACCGTACCTGTTCCAATCCTCCTGCAGTTCTTTATTGGGATGAACTTTCGCATTAAGTTTGAAAACAGTGCTGTTTATTCTGCCTTTTAAATTTGGGGAGGATTCCATGTAATATTTATTATTGACAGTACATTTAACTGCAAATATCCCCATTTCCGGCTTCATCTGCTTATATAATTCTTTAAGTTCCTTTTTCCTATCCATTTGACTAATACCCCATCTCCTTCAATATCCCTGACAGTGTCTTTAATCTCTCTCCGATAAGTTCATCATCATTACTGAGAGCTTGCCTGAAAAGCTTAATATCCTCATCAATTTTTTCATTATCCACACATACCGATACCGTCATGGCATCTCCCTGAAGTCCCACTCTGTCAATAACAGGATTTTTATCATCATATAATTTGGGATATCTATAAGCCTCTCTGAAATAAAGTTCTGTTCTGCATACAAGTATTGCAAGGTCAAGTACCCGATGAAGAGGAAGTTCCTCAGACTGCCTTGACCATTTTTCTCCCGTATATCTCCATACTTTAGCGGATATATCCACTTTTCCTCTGTCGTTCCATTGAGCCAAGCCTAATGAAATTCCCTTGGCATCGCTATTATAAGCATACCTGCCGTCAACATTTTCATAGTTCTCCGATATAATAACAGGTTTATGTTTTAAAGTTGTTGGTATTTTCATAATCTGCCTCCATATAATTAATTAGTAAATTAGTAAATTAGTAGTTTAGTAATTTACTAATTAATTATATATTAAACATTATGATGTGTCAATAAAAAAGACATCCGTATAAATCTTAGTTTTTCATTCGATAACATCAATATCCATCTCCTTTCTAAGGAAATCTATAGGACTATATATTTTAGTTTCTACAATTATATCTTTCACTCATAATAGCTTGCAATGGACTTTCCATTTTGCTATAGTATATAAGGGATAAAGACTGCCTGTATTGGTTGTATAAAGAGGGTATTATATCAAATGAAGATGCAAAGCATAGACAAAAAAGGCAATAAAAAATATAAATGGCAGATGTCGGAGTCCATTATAGTCGGAATTCTTCTTGCCTTTTCCGGCGGCTATATGGACGCCTACACATATATTTTCAGGGATCATGTTTTTGCAAATGCACAAACCGGCAATATCATCCTTTTAGGGATACATATCTTTGACGGAAATTATGTGGAATCCGTCCGATATTTATTTCCGATTATGTCCTTTACTGCCGGAGTATTTATCGCTCAAATGCTGTGCCTCAATTTTAAAAACTGCAAAAAGCCTCACTGGAGGCAGTTATCGGTTATTATAGAAATTATAATTATGACGGCGGTAACCTTCATGAACAGTTCCATGAACCTTTTGGCAAACAGCATGATTTCACTTGCATGTGGTATTCAGGTTCAAAGTTTTAGGAAAATACACAACAATTCTCTGGCTACCACTATGTGTATAGGAAATCTTCGTACTGCCACAGATCTGCTTTGCAGCTCTGTCTACAAAAAAGACAAGAGTTTGCTTTATAAGAGCTTTTTTTATTACGGTTTTATATTTGTATTTACGCTTGGTGCGGTTTTAGGAAAACACTGGGTTTCAATTCTTGGGCAAAAGGCCATCTTAGTCAGTGCGGTAATTCTATGTATAGTGTTTGTCTGCATGTTTATTGAGGAAGAGGAATTTAAAAAAAGGAAGTAGTAACACCGCATTGTTACCACTTCCCTTTAATTGCCGAAATAATATATTGTTCCAACTCTATAGGCTGTAATTTACAATCAAATTCTCATCTTTTACTCTGAAAGTAAAGGATTCGGTTATAAAGAATTTTACCTTCTCATTAGTGTGAGATTGATACCCTATGGAAAAATCTCTTCCTATAGTCAATTCCAAATCCTCATGATTGAAAGGCAACAAAATTGCTCCGTTCAATACATGGCTATAAACGATTTTACCTCCGATTAATTTTTCAATCTTTTTATACAATGGGTAGGAAGATTCTTCCGAGATAATTCTTCTATAAGCTTTTTCCCCTACTACTAAGGCAAAAGGCCCCTCTTCAAATTTTTCTCTCAATGTTATTAATCCTTTGGCAATTCCGTCCATAATACCTTCCGAACTTTCTCCAAAAGGAATAGTCGGATTTTGTGAAGATTTAATTAATCCTACTATTGAATCTTCTTCCAGTCCACTATATACTGCTCTATCTTCAAATAAGGCAATATTCTTAACAGCATCTTCCAAGGGCTTATAATCTATATCTTCTGCTCCTCTTAGAATATTATCAAGTTCCCATCTGTCCATTTCGAATTCGACTCTTGACTCCGTCAAGGGTAAAACTTTATAAGAACTGTAAGATACATTATCCTTGCTTTCAATTTTACCTAATCTGCCTTCTGTTAACACATTATAATCAAGGCCTTTAGGCCCGTTTACTCTGACCACTTTTCTCGCCGACAGATAAGCTTTAAAAACTTTTTTCGCTCTTTCGTCAATTTCCTTCCAAGCTTCCTTGCTTACCGGTGCAATTTCTCTGTATAGCATAATATCCCTCCTTATTTTAAATCTCCTATGTCAAGTTGAGACTCTGAATCAGCTTCACCTTTTCCTTCCAAGTCTACAACAGAGCCATCTTTGAACAAATAAGTTCTAAGTTCTTCATCCCATCCGGACATATTTCTCCTCAACCATTCTAATGTCATACATGCATGTTCAATTTCTTCGTCTCTGTTATGAGCCATTATACTTTTCAATTCGGCATCCTGAGATACGGCTACCCTTTGATTATACCAATCAACTGCCTCAATTTCTTCCTTCAAGCTGTTGAGTGCTCTCACTATATTTCTGTCCTTTTCACTTATCAATTCTACCGGTTCATGATATTCACTCATATACAATCCCTCCCATATTTTTTATCATCCTTTAATTTATTACCCTTCTTAAATTCCATTAAACACAGGATATTTTAATTTGTACACTTTCATTTAATCCTTATACCGTTTTTAGTGAATTGAATCTTCTTCTCTTTCAGTAATTTCCCTACAGATTTCTTAAAAGCAGTTTTGCTCATATGCAACTCTTTTTTTATATCTTCCGGAGAACTTTCATCATTAAGTGATAGTACTCCCTGGTTATCTTCCAACCTTTTTAAAACTTTCTCTGCATCTTCTTCTATTTGAATATGGGGTGTTTCTTTAATGGTCAAATCCAATTTTCCATTCTCTTTTACCTTTATAATTCTTACATCAACTTCATCCCCTGCTCTATATACTCCATAAAGTTCTCTCATAGGAATCAGTCCGTCATATTTATTATCCACTGCCACGAATGCTCCTATATCTTCATTGATACTATATATCATTCCCTTAACTCTGTCATTTTCTTTATATGGAGGGTCATTCTGAAGAAAATCCTTGATTTTCATAGTAGCACACAGCCTATCGCTTTTATCTATGTATACACCTACAAGATACTTTTTTCCTTTTTGCACTTTATAAATCTGCTCTCTAAAAGGAAGAAATAAATCCTTTTCAAGTCCCCAATCTAAAAAAGCCCCAATTTTAGTTATTTCCACTACCCTCAGAAAACCTATTTCGCCTAAGGCAATTTTCGGTTTTGACGTAGTAGCTATCATCCTGTCCTCCGAATCCCTGTATATAAAAACTTCTATTTCATCCCCTACTTTTGCTTCCTTAGGAATTTGTCTTTTCGGGAGTAAAACGTCCGACTTATTTTCATCACTGCTTCCCTTCACATTTAGATATACTCCTACGGATGTATATCTTTTAATCTCCAATTTTTGAATTTTACCTAATTCTATCATCACACACCATCCTCCATCTTTTCGTCTATTAGTTATTATATCATAGCTTTATGTAACAGATATCAAAATTCAATATTTATTAAACTTTCTTTTCAATCAAGTGTTTCCAATATCTTACCGGCATATGATTTTTCTGGGCTTTAAGGTTTACCCTTGACTTTATTGAAGCACTTACATAATACTCCTTCCACAGCTCTTGGTATTTTTTTTCTTCTTTTAAAAATTCAAATGGCCTTTCCAAAGACAAATCCGTTATAACCCACTCTTTCTTATTATATACAACAGCTTCACTTCTCTTTAAATCATGAATAATCCAATATTCATCGGAAAGTCTTTCTACAAAATGGGAAGCCAGCAATCCCACAATATCATTATCCGGCTCTATCTGAGCATAGTATACCCCATTATTGGTACATTCAAAACGTACCAGTCCAACGAACAGCTGAACTTCTCTTGTTACTCTTCTACATATTTTATAGACTGAAAGAACGATGTCGTCAGATAAATTTAAATTCACATTTTTCCCAATCTTCCAACCTTTCCTTAAATATTTATATATAACCGTATCCTTATCCTTCGTTTCAGATAAAAATACATAAAAACAATTTTTAAGAGCATCCTCCGATATTTTTGTCCTGATAGACTCATAAACTTTTGCCGCTTTGTTCCCATCCGTATTTATGTACACCTTATCAACAAACATACTTTCTTGCAATTCAACTCTTGAAATTATCCTGTCGGGAATTTCTTTTCTGTAATAGGAATCATATATAGCCGTCAAAAGTCCTTCAAAACTGCCGTCATAGAAATAACAAAGCATTATACTTCCTCCCCTATTACCTTTATATTGTTTTCAGGTAAGATAATACTGGGATAGACGGAAAACATGGAAAGCTGCTCTCCTACAATATTGGAGCTTTTTTTATCCTCATATATCAGACTGTTTCGTATTGCAGACTCATCCATATTTTTTATACCATAATATTTCCCATTGCAGGTTATAAAATACCTTGCTCTCTTCATTACGATTCCTAATTTTCTTAAATCATCAAAATTTAAAGGACAGAACCTTCTTGCCGCTACTATCTTTCGAGCTGATTTTACTCCTATTCCCGGAACCCTTAAAAGGGTGTTATAGTCTACTCTGTTAATTTCTACAGGGAAAAATTCTAAATTTTTTAATGCCCAGTTACATTTAGGATCAAGAGCCAAATCAAAATCCGGCTTTTCTTCATTAAGTATTTCAGAAGCATGAAAACCATAAAATCTTAACAGCCAATCAGCCTGATAAAGCCTGTGTTCTCTTATTAAAGGAGGAGAAGACACGGCTGGAAGATTCGGATGATGTGTTACCGGAACATAAGCGGAATAATACACTCTTTTCAGCTTGAATTCATTATATAAAGCCTCGGAAAGTCTCAGTATTTTCAAGTCGTTATCCGGTGTAGCCCCTACTATAAGCTGTGTAGTCTGACCTGCAGGTACAAATTTTTGAGAAAATCTGAACTTTTTCTTTTCTTCCGAATATTGTTCCATTCTGTAATTAATAAAATTCATGGGAGTTAATATGGACTCCTTTTTCTTTTGAGGAGCCAATAACTTCAATCCTTTTTCCGATGGCAATTCTATATTTACACTCATTCTGTCTGCATACATTCCTGCTTTTTCTATTAAATCGTTATCCGCTCCCGGTATGGTTTTAAGATGAATATATCCGTTAAATCCATAATTTTCTCTTAATTTTCTCGCTATATCGGTTAAAAGTTCCATCGTATAATTAGGACTTTTTAAAACTGCCGAACTTAAAAAAAGCCCTTCTATGTAATTTCTTTTATAAAAATTTATTGTCAAATCCGCCACTTCATCCGGTGTAAAACTTGCTCTGGGAATATCGTTGGAACGCCTGTTTATACAATATGCGCAATCGTATATGCAGCAGTTGCTCATAAGGATCTTGAGCAAAGATATACATCTTCCGTCATCAGTCCAGCTGTGACATATTCCATACATACTTGTACTGCCGAATCCTCCCTTTTTACTTGTTCTCCTGCTTCCGCTTGAGGAACAGGATACATCATATTTGGCAGCAGCCGATAAAATTTTCAGTTTATCCGATATTTCCATAATATCACTCCGAAATTTTAATTTTCCTATTCGTTATAAATATAATAACATAGAACATATGTTCGTGTAAATATATATTCTATGTTATTTTAATTATTTATTCTTTTTCTTTCTAAAAAATATAAGAATTAAAATCAGTGCTAATATGTTAAGCCCGGCGCAAGTTCCGATTGCAATATTCAATGAAAAATCCGATGCTTTTCCCACCGCTAAATTTGAAATGCTTCCTATTATATCTCCTACCATGGCATAGGATGATAAAAAGGTTGCCCTGTTAGCTACAGTAATACTCCTGTTCTGTATGGTGTTCGACAGAGGCTGGGTAACTGCAAAAGCTCCTTCTATGATGAATATCATCAGTACAACTAAAATTCCGTTTTTTAAATAAATCAAAAATATATTTGCACCTATTATCATAGAAATTAAGACTATATATAACTTTTTGGTTCCGACTTTTTCATTTAATTTATAAGCTCTTGCGGATAACAAGCAGGCAATCTGCATGAATGCAGTCAGAAAACCGAAGTATTTCATATCAATACTGCTTCTTAAATATATGGGCTGATTTAGATAAACGCATATGGAATGGGTACTTTCGGAGATTAAAGCCATGGATATTAAAAATATGATTATATTTTTGTTTTTCTTTAAGACTTTAATATTATCAGTCAGACTGATTCTTTGGGACTCAACATGATGAGAACTGTCTTTAAGAAAAAAAGAAATGAAAAAAGCTGCCCCGTAAGGAATGATAGTTAATAGTGCAGTTAAATCCATAGAATATTTCACTATAATGGAATTAAGAAAAGAAGCCGCTAAAAAACCGCCGGCAGAAGAAGCATTATATAAACTGAAGGCCCTGTTGCTGTCCATTTCATCTACGGAAGTATAGATAAGAGCTGAATCACAGCCTGATATCCCCGATATGGCCAAAGCCAAAATAATCCTTTCAAATAAAAATCCGTCAAAAGAATGAGCAGAATAAAATACTATTTTAGATAGGAAAAACAAGAAAAAGGATATAATCAAAGTCCACCTGTAGCCGATTCTGTCGGCAATATATCCCCAAGGAATTTCAAATATAAATAAAAGTATTACATAAACCGTTTCTATTACAAATATATCGTTTAAAGATAGCCCTCTGTTCTGTCTGAACAAAGTAGATATAGGACCATAAAAAACCAATCCTTGCAAAAAAGCTATAATGCAAAGAATATGGATATTCTTATTTTTATTCAATTTCAACACCTCCGTTAATTGCATGACAAAAAAACCTGTTTTTCAGGAAAATTATTTTTATTCACATAAAAAAACTCATACAATTAATGTGGAAGTGCAGCCATCGTCAGACTCTCCTTAAATGAAAATTAATTTATCATATGAATAATTATATCATAAAGTTAGATTTATTAAATAAGATTAATTTTTTAATATTTTTTATGAAGGATAAGATTGAAATGTGTTGAATAATAGCCTGTATTTTCTATGTCATATTCGGTTTGTTCCAGAGGTGGAACAACAAAGTCAAAATTCTTAAAATAATTTCTGATATCTTGAATATCAACATAAAAATGGGGAACATTCCGTTCCGTATCATCTTCATTACGCAAAATAGTATTTTCATCAATACGTCTATAATTATCTGCATTTTTAAAGGACCAGGTATTTTTCGATATAAGTGTGATAAACAACTCACCATCTGATTTTAAAACGCGCTTAACTTCCTCAAGAGATTTTAAAAAGCCCAATGTATCCGTATGATATATCACATTGTAATCTATTATACAATCAAAGCTGTCATCATTGAAAGGAAGATTTAACATGTCACATGTTTCTGTTTTAATATTCAATTTTTCTTTCTCTGCCCAATCGTTGAGATAATTTAGAGCAAATTCTGACAAGTCAACAGCATTTACACTAAACCCCTTTTTAGCAAAATAAATTGAATGTCTGCCAAGCCCACAGCCTAAATCCAAAAATTTGTTAAACCCCTTAGATTTCCATGACTCAGCTAAATAACAGGATTCAATTGAAGGGATCAACCAACCTCCATTTTTATTCTTGCTCCAATCCCAAGGCTTCGACTTTATCATATGTCCTACACCACCTGTATTCCGGTATTCATTATCTCTCTGGCCAATGGATTAGATGGGTTGAAATCAATGGTTCTAAATGGACGAGGCTCAAGCCTATAATCTATTTTTCGTCTTAGCTTCATTAATAGCAAAGTATCTTCTATTATATCTCTACCAAAATCGTCCCCTACTATAGCTATATCTATATCGCTATCTTCCGTATAGGTTCCTTTTGCACAAGAACCATATAAATAAATATATTTTACATCTATTTCTTTTTCTATTAACTTCCCATAATCTACTATTATTTCCTCTACTCTTCGTCTATTATTGAAAGAAGCCATGCTCTCAACTCCTTTATCTTCTTAATATTAGCTGTAGTAAATTTATAATCACATTTTTTATAAAAGCTTTGCTTGTAATCAGGATATCTGGCATTTATGTTAAAAGTTGTAATAATATTTAATGTATCTCTCTGTTCTTCTGTAGTTTCAAGTTTAACTATTTCTGCTAATCTTAATAAATCATGTATTCTATATAAATTTTATTAACAAATAGCTATGATGACTGCTGAAAAATTTTCAAAATGCATATAGAGATGATATAATAAGAAAAAGCTTAAGGAAATTTAGCTATTTACCATTGTAATTTATATAGTGTACCGACATATTCATATTTAATTATACAAACAACCTGATTTTCACGAGTTCCGCATAATATATGTGGGGTATAGAGACGCCAATTTCGTTCTGGCATCTTTTGTTCTAAACTGCCAATTGATTTTAGCGATGTCAGCATTACGGTTATTTTCCCATGTATTTAATTCATTGCGTAATATTTCAATATCATTAATTCTGCGTGATAAGCACCGGCGTGTCATCACGTTAAGTTCTATCTCTGCTATGTTAAGCCAGCTTCCATGTTTTGGGGTATAATGGATTTCAAGCCGTTTTATGATGCGTCTTGCCTCTTCAGGTGGAAAAACTTTATATAAAGATGCTGATTTGTGTGTATTGAGATTGTCCATGATCAAAACTATTTTCTCTGCATCCGGGTACATAATATCTGAGAGATATTTGATTTCTTCTGCCCAATCCCCAGCTGTACGATGTTCTCTTATGCTGACATGGCGGATGCCGCCAAGAGGTTCTGTAAAAACAAATATACTGCAAGTTCCGTTACGGACGTATTCAGAATCAATTTTACAGTCATCTCCGCAACGCATTGGCAATGATTCTCGTGACTCTAAGAGTTGGCAAGGCTTTTCATCCATGCATACAACAGGGCGAACCTTATTATAAGGAAGTTCATATATGTCAAGTATATCTTCCATGCATGCTACAAAATCGGCATCTTCTTTTGGAGGAATGCACCTGTAGTCGTTTTTGTGAGGTCTAAGTTTGTTTTTTTTAAAGTTCGTCTTATTGCTTCTCTACTAACGGGCGTTTCCAAGATAACTTTTAATTTTTCTTCTAAAAGTCTTATCGTCCAACGGCTATGCCCTTCAGGAACAGGCCCACAGGCAAGTTCAATAATTAGTGCTTCTGCTCTGCCATCTGCCAACCTGCGCGCATTGTCGGAATTTATGCTTTGCTTAAGAGTAATTACATTTTCAATACCACCATTGGAGTAAGCACATACTACATTTTGTATTGTTGCCATACATACACCGTTTGACTTTGCACTTTGTATATGGGTTAAAATTTTCCCATGTGATTCATCAAGATCAAGTAAAATCTGACATCTGCTCCGTACTGTTTTGGATGTATCTTTCTTACGGAGTAAGGATTTCAATTTCTTTACTTCATTATCCGTTAAATTAATTCTGTGTATTTTAGGTCTTGCCATAGATATCACCGCCGTTTCTTTTGTTTTTTATTGTACCATTTAACGGAAAAAAAGATACTCTTATTTAATTAAGCATCATCATGTCAGTACACTAGGTAAATATGCCCTGTAAAAGTTTTCCGATAAAAACTTAGTAAAAAATCAGTTAATGAATTCTTATTATCATCTGTCTTTAATCCTCTTCCATATTAAAAATTGTATATCTTCTTTAAGCATTTATACTTCGTATATATTTTATTTTGAAATCATTATCTTATATGTTTCAAGCTCAATTAATATATACTAAAGAAATCAGCACAACAATACTATTGCTGATTTCTTCAGTATATATTAATTTTGGTATTCAAATTTGTTTATAATAAAATTTGAACGTGAAAAAACCAAATGTTTGGTTGTATACTTGTAATATCTATAATTTATTTATATGAATTGATTTTTTTAGTAAATAAATCTACCGTATCTTTGTCATCTGACCATCCTTTTTTCCCAAAAAGTAATTCTCCCTTTCCATTCACCACTAAACTTAATGGCACTGCATTCTCTTTTACCTTTTCTTTGAATTCTGATAAATCTATAGAATAATAATCTAATAGTATATTATTTTCATCTATCAAATCATTTATTTTTTTATATTCTCCTATTCCTATCAATATAGGCTCTTTTTTTAAAGTATTATCATCTGCAAACTGGTTTAACATTTTTATTTCCTGTAAACATGGTTTACAAGTTGGAGAGAAAAAAACGATAAAATGGCTATCAGCTTGTCCCTTATCTTTCAATTCTTTTGTTAAAATAATTTTTTCTCCTTTTTTGTTCTTTAAATTTAAATCCATATCTAAACTTGAAATATTAAGATTTTGCTTCGAAGACATCTTTTCCATTGCTTCATCAGCTTTAACCTCATATGAAATTCTTTTCCCTAAATACAGCGCAATAAGAACTGCTCCTATAATAATTACTGTTTTGGTAATTTTCTTTTTCAATTTATGCACCTCCTTTCACTTATTAACATTTTTAGGCATTTGCGAAACTCTACATACATTGGAATCAAGCGATATTTCTAGTGAATATTTATAAATCTCTTTGCTGTTTTTTGGTGTTTTTATACATTCAATCTTTATAATGGCTTAATTTCAATAATCAATTTTTTTAGTTTCGCAATTACCTAATTAACATTTTATTAATTATAAAAAAGATGAAGAATATTAAACATTTAATAAAGTATTACCTTATACCCCTATTTTGGGTTATTAACAATCTCCATAACTTCCTGTGAATTTGCACCAAAGCGTTCGTGATGAAATCAAATCTCCACTATTATCATATCTGTACTCCATCATACAACAATCATATCCTCCAGGTACAGGAATACAAACACACTCTTGTTCTACATATACTTGTGGTTTCATATCATCTTGAGCAAATACCAAAGAACTAAATACAACAAGTAAAGTAAATACTGTTAAAGTCAAAATAATCTTTCTTTTGTTTTTATACATCGCAATCCTTCCTCTCATAGATAAATTTTTTAGTAACATATCGTTTAACATTCTTTATCAAATCAGCTGAGTTTGTTAACGAGTAAATAATGTTAAATTAGTCTCAATAATTTATTCTTTCACTTTCCCTTCCTCATCAAATATCATGACCTCTTTCTTCCCGTCCTTTTCTGCAATCAATCCCAAAAAGTCGGGATTGTATTTTATCCCTCCTCCAAAGGTGGAATAATAATAATATCCTCTGTAAGTAGTAGATATTCCGGTACCGTCCCTAGAATAAAACACCATTATCTTCTTCTCCTCATCTGCATAATTATCAACCAAATAACTGAAAAAATATCTTTCATCTTTTATATCATAGTCAAGGTCCACTATAGATATTTTATTCCCGTGGATCTGTATATCCAGCTTATCGTTAACCTCTTTATAATATCCGTTAATGTCGGGATTGCCTACGATAATAGTCAGATCCGGCATCTCTTTCATATCCAGAGCTTCTTTGTCAGTCACAACCTTACCATTAAATTTTTCAGACTGTTTCTTCATTGACGACTGTTCTATTGATGTTTCTAAAATCATTTCAGCTGCCAATCTCATATCCTTATTCTGCTCTTCATTTCCTTCAGTCCCGTAAACGATATTAGCATCCCCCTTAACGGCTAAGAAATCAAAAGTCATATTAATACTGTAGCCTTTATTTTTTAACTCAATTACTTTATCAGATGCATTTTTAGCCCTCCTCAATTCCACAGGCAAATCCGACAATTTTATATTCTTATTTATATCAGCTTTTGCCTTTTTCTCCTTTACAGCATCTTCTTTAAATATTTGACTTCTCTCTTCCCCTTCTGTTTTAGTTAAAATATCCAAAAACTTCTCCGTATTTAGATTTTTATACTTATATTCCTTATAGATCTCCTGAAGTAATTGTTTGAATTTTTCTTCTCCCATGTCTTCGTTCAATTTGTATAGAACTAAACTTCCCCTCTTGTATACCGTATCCAAATAAGAATTCCATCCGTCAAAATCATTTACCGTTGAAAATACGGATTTGTATTCTTTCAATTTCGATTCGTTGTTTTTTACCTGCTGATTGAATATTTCCTCTCTTCCATTATCTTTAAAGTATTTTGCCGTTAAATATGTGACAAAGGATTCATCAAGCCACGGCTCTTTCTGCTGGTCGTTTCCTATTATTCCGTAAAACCACTGATGTGCCGCTTCATGAACAACCGTTGTTTCAAATATTACACTGTTTTTTAAGTTCTCTTCTTCTTCATAAAGGCCTCTGCCTACGGATAACAATTGGGGATATTCCATACCCGAATTTATCATATTGGTTTCCGCTATGTCCAATTCCTTATATGGATACGGACCTATAAGATTCTCAAAATATTTTAATGCTTTTTCTCCGTATTTGAGGGTTGCTTCTCCTGCCGCTTTATTTTCCGGAAGAAAATAGCTGTTTATCGTGATTTCTCCTGCTTTCTTCTCTTTCTTAACAAATTTATCACTTGATATGATTACAAAATCCCTCACATTTAAAGCTTCCATTTCTACTTTTTTGTATCCCTTTTCTTCTTTATGTTCTCCTGTTTTTATTCCCGTGCTCACTGTTATTTCATCTTCGGGAAGGGTTATATTTACATAATAATTTGCCATGTCGCTGTAGCTCGATTCTCCTATTTTACCGTATTCTCTTGTCTGCCAGTCACTTCCGTCATGTACAGCCAAAATTGGGTACCAATAGGCAAGGCTTGTTATCCCGTCATATACTCCGTAATTGTTATTCGTTTTCGGTATCAAATCTTCAAATTCCATTTCTATTTTTACGGACTCACCTTTTAAAAGCTTTTTTTTGAGTTTGACGGAGAGAATCTGATTGTCGACTTTGAATTCTGCCGCCTCTTCATTTGCTTTTACTTCTTTGATTGTGGTCTTGCCTTCGTTAAATCCTTCAGGATAATGTTCAAGGTCTCCCGACACTTCCGGTACTGTTTTTAAGTCCCTGTAAGCGTTGGCAAACAGATGAAATTTCAGTTCTTCCAAATCTTTTCCTGCTCTGTTTGTATATTCAAGGATTTGATATCCCTTCAGCAGTCTTTTTTCTTTATCATAAGTTGCTTGTATTTTATATGTATTATTTTCAGGAAATTGTGTATCGGATACTTTGGCTTTATTGAAGTAGATAAAAGAAAATGTAACGACAAGACATATTAATATTACAAATACTTTTTTATTACTGTTCATATACTACTTTCCTCCGTATGTTTTAATATTAATAATTTTAAATTTACCCTTTCATATATATAAACAACTGAGGGTACCCTTTTGTTACAACAATTTTGCACAATATAATACATTTTACAAAAAATTTCGGTTATAAAACTAAGCAAATATGCTTTATAATGTCTTTCCAGCAAAAATTTTTTAACAAAAAACCGGCTAATGAATTTTTGTTTACCTTTAACACCCCTTCATGATGAAATTGAAAATAAAATATGGTATATAAACAAGGAGAGAGAGCTATTTACTTATACGAAAACAATAACTTTCTCTCCTTGCTTTGGCTATTACGGATAAAGATTCTTATGTTTATTACTTTAATAAGTTCCGATTTTTTAGCTTCCCATTTAATATCTTCTTTCCTCTGCATAGTCTGACTCTGAAATTTTCGGGGCTTATGTCTAAAGTTTTGCAAATCTCTCTGTCATCAATATTATCAATATACTTCATCCAAAGAATTTTCCCGTATTTTTCATCTAATTGGGAGATACATTCAACAATTTGTTTAACGTTTTCCCGAGATAACAAAAATATCTCCGGCAAAAATTTGTTATCCTCTAAATTATTTTCTTTACTTTCCAAATCCACCGCTTCAAATTTGTTTCGGTGTTTTGCCATATTTTTAGCCGTATTTTTAACTATGGCCGCAGCTAAATTCTTTGAGTTTGTACTGTCTATATCGGAAAACTTGTCCAAATTATCGATTATTTTCATTCCGGCTTCCTCAACCGCCTCTTCTGCCCAATGAAAATCTTGGAGAATATCAAATGCAATTTTAAACATCAGTTTTTTATACTTAAGATAAATCTTTTTTAACTTTTCTTTTTCCTCTTCGGTATTTATACATGTCATTAAAATAAACATTCTCATCCTCCCTTCTTCCAAATATTTATATTTTGTATATATTTTATCATAAAAATAAGGTTATGTATGAATATATTTGTATTCCAAATATTATAACCTTTTAAAAAGGTACCTTTTTGTGACACTTATTCTGAAAAAAATCTTATATTTAAATATGCTATAGTGGAATTAGCAAACGATGAAAAGTCAGGAGTTACCAATGCCTTTGTAGTAACAAAAAAACTTACGGATTACGGCATCTGCAGGCAGAAAACTAAAGTACCTGTTTTAAAAATTCCGGCTTTGCCTCTATTATATTTGCTCGGAAAAATAGAAGCGGACAGAAATAATGATAAGATATAATCAAAATTTTTGCTACAAATGCCAAAAAAGAAGAAAGAAAACGAGGTATGATTATGATCTCATTATCCCATGTCAAACAAAAAGAACCGTCCCCGCTGTTAGGATAGATACACAACAAATAGGATAGGGAGAACCCGTACAGTTCTCCCTAATTTAACTTTTATATTCTACATTAATTTCATCTTCACTAATGACAACAAAAAATTTATTATCAATTATATTGACTCCATTATTTGATATTATTTCTGTTTTATCATCTACAATACCTAAATAAATATTTAATTCTTTATCGTTGACTGTTACCGGATATATTACATAAGCACCCTTATTACCTTTTACGGTATCTGCCTTTGCTATACTAAAATAAGGTGTAATGTTTTTCACTGCATCTTCTTTTGTGTCATATATAATTTCTTTCTTCAATGCATCTTCCGAATCACTTTTAGTGCAACCAATAAATAAACTACTGAATGCACCCCTTTGTTACAATAATTTTGCATAATAATGTTAAATTTTTATTGTGTTCTGTCTTTTATAAAATATAATGATAAATATTATTCATAATAATATTTATCCGCTAAACGAAAATAATTGATGTTTTTCATATAAAAATCTTGATTATGAAATTTTTTTCAACCAATTGTCCCTTATATATTTTACTATTCCAATATCAATTAGAAGATTAATAATAAGATAAATAGTAACTCCTAAAAAGTATTTTTGAATCAATCCAAAAATAAGACAGATGAATATGTATAAAATTTCCATATATATAAATATTAATATTAGTTTTATAAATCTCGGATTTTTTTTAATACTTCCGATTATAGATATCAAAAATACTATTCCTATAAACAGTACCACGTAATTGAAATAAAAATTTATCTCAATATTGCCAAATGTAATATTTGTAGAATTAATTATATTTTTTAAAGAACTATATATATCTTAAACCGGTACAAAACAGTAATATAAACATCAATATTTCCATAAATATCACCTTTTCTGATTAATACAATTTAAAAGAAGACAAAATCAGACCTACAATATTAATTGCAGGATATATGATTAAAATAATTATAATTTTATAATCTACTGAAGTTTTCCCCATTTTTTTGTTTTTCACGGAAACGTATTCTCCCATTTTTTGTGCAAAATAATTTTGGGTATGCTGAATATTTCCTTTGTCGGTTCCTACATTTCCGGCCCTGATGAATTCCCTTGAATCATTTAAAAGTATATATAATATGATTACTACTGAGAAAAAAGTCCATATCATAAAGAACAGTTCCAAATTTTTAACATCCAATAATAAAAAACTGAGAATTTCTATTATTCCGGGAACAATAACTTTATAATACCTTTTCATAATAAGTTTCATCTCCTGACCTTTATTATTCTTTTCCAATATTTTGTATATATCTTATCATATAACCTATATTGTTTCAATATTTAGAATTTATTTCAGCAGATAAAATAACTATTGTCTGACTCTATATATTGATTTTAACAAGATTTTAAATGTAAAAACGACACAAAAGAACCGTCCCCTTGTGCTCTTCCTATGGTTTATAAGAAAATCTTAAGAAATTTATAATAATATATTTAAATATTTCCTCTTGATTTATGTTTAAATAGAGTTATCCTATAAGAAGGAGATGTTTACTATGCCACAAGGATATAGAAGAAGATATAAGAAGAAGTCAAAAATAAAAGGACTTTTAAAGTTTTTATTAATATTAGGAATTGCAGTTTTTGCTTTAAAAATTATACCGGGAAAAATTATGGAAGTTAAGGATAAGCATGAATTTAAGCCGGTGCAGAAATCTACTAAAAAGATTTATATATCCCCGGAAGGAATTCATAGTTCCTATGCAATTTTAGTTGATTTAGAGGATAAAAACATACTGATGGAAAAAAACGCCGATGAAAAAGTCTATCCTGCTTCTATGACGAAGATTATGACTGCAATTGTTGCTATAGAAAATCTGCCGAATACAAATGTTAAGGTTGAACTTTCCCCTTCGGTTTTTCAGAACCTTAGCGGTTCCGATGCGTCAGTAGCAGGATTTCTCCAAGGAGAAAAAGTAAAGGCAATAGATCTGTTATATGGAGCACTGCTTCCCAGCGGGGCGGAATGCTGTATAGGTCTTGCGGATTACATAGCAGGTTCGGAAGAAACTTTTGTTGATATGATGAACAAAAAAGCCGAAAAACTCGGCCTTGACAATACTCATTTTGTAAATACAACGGGTCTTCATGATCAAAACCATTTTACAACAGTTAAAGACATAGCCAGTCTTCTATCCTATGCTCTGGAAAATGAAACTTTTCGTGAAATTTTTACTTCATCTTCCCATTCAACTTCGTCGACAAATAAGCATCCGGACGGTATAACTTTCAAGAGCAACATGTTTAAAGAGCTTGGAGAACAAACTATAAAGGAAGGCAAAATTTTAGGAGGGAAAACAGGTTATACCGATGAAGCTGGTTTATGTCTCGCAAGTCTTGCCGAATCAGATGGGAAAGAATATATTTTGGTTACGGCAGGAGCCGAAGGAAATCATAAAACGGAACAGTATAATATTATAGATGCGGTTACGGTGTATAACAGTTTGGAAAACAATTAACGGCGAGGAAATTAGGCGGATGACTAAGAGAAATATATTTTAACAAAAAATTGACTTAATCTTAGTATTATGCTAAAA
>NZ_FMIF01000033.1:0-65932 GCF_900095615.1 Sporanaerobacter sp. PP17-6a
TTTTATAGTGATACCAATAATTAAAACCTTACAAAATTTTTTAAAAATCCATTCTTTTTTTTATCCTTGTGAATTTCATGAAATTCATTTATATTAATTTTTTTATTTTCACAAAGTTTTAGAATCTCTTCTCTTATTTCACAAGGAATTCTGGCCGCTGTTCCACAGCTTGAGCTTACTTGTCTGGGTACAGGCATGAGCTTTATTGAAATATGTTCCTTTTTCATTTCTGATTCAAAAGACAGAGCTTCCTGGATATTGTGAAAAGTTATGACACAGTAGAAATCATCCATATATTTCACCTATTTTTTTATGTGAATTGTATATTCTTTATCTTTTTCCTTTACATCTACTTTGTATCCCTTACTTTTTACGAATCGAATTATATTTTCCTTAGCTACATCCAAATCCACAAGTATTTTAAATTCTCCGCCGGGATTATTGTCTATAGCCTTTTTTGTCATTATAACAGGTTCGGGACATGATCTTCCCCTTGCATCCACAATGTTAGGCATTCTTTTCAACCTCCTTTGATACTCTTTCCTGACCTTGTACATTTTTAATTACACTGTATCCGATGAATAAAACTACAATAAATCCAATAATTACAGCTAACTTTCCGTTAAAAGGAACACCCTTTGGACTGGCGGCAATTTGAAAATTGTGGGCCAAAGCGGCGCCAACTATAAGTCCAAACACAGTGATTCCCGAATCGGTATCTCCTTCAGAAGCCAATATAGTTTGTCTTAACGGGCATCCTCCGAGGAAAATGGAGCATATTCCCACAAGAGACATGCCTAAAAAGTTCCATAGGGATTCGGTATGTGCAATGGGTTGATTTGCAAAGCCTATATGAAATGTATCGAAATTTAAAATAAGATTGCCAACTAAATTGAAAATAAATATTCCTATTATTCCCCATAAAAAATGGTAGTCTTTAATGAGCAAGACATCTCTGAATCCGCCTGCAGTACATATTCTACTTCTCTGAAGAATCAAACCTACTATTATTCCGAGAATCAGCGATAATATTATAGGTGCTCTCATAGAACCCGGGCCTTCCGTACTGAAAGATATAAAAGATGGTTTTACAATTAAGAATATAAGTAAGATTATTGCGAAGATTGGTATAACATACCCTGAAATTTTTGTTTGGTTAAAGCTCTTTCCCAAGGAATAGCCTTTTTTGATAAATTGTATTCCGATAAATATTCCGAAAACGTATCCAATGAGTCCAATCAAAGCGTTTAAATCTCCGTTGGCAAGCCTTAGTATCATTCTTAAGGGGCATCCTAAGAATACCAATGCACCAAACATTAAAAAGACTGATAAAACAAATCTTATTATAGGAGATGAACCTCCCCTTGATCTAAATTCCCCCTTTAAAGATGCTGCTATAAATCCTCCGAATATAAACCCGATTATTTCCGGTCTTATATATCGGACAGTTTCTGCGCCATGGAGACCTAACGCTCCGGCAATATCCCGATAAAAACAAGCTATACATATTCCCATATTGGCGGGATTTCCAAATTTCATGAGAATAGCTGCAATTAAGCCTATAATACCTCCACAGATGAATATCTTTTTATTACTTCCCAATTTTAATTCCCTCCTTTGTATTATTTGTCCAAATAAATTATATAATAGGAGAAAGATTAAGAAAAATAAGAAATATCTATAGCATTTAAATAAATATAAATTTTATCTATTTTAATTATAATAAATAGGATGATTTGAAGATTTTATTGAAAAAAGGGTATAAAAGTTGTATAAATAATTAAGAAAAAGTAATATATAATCGTAAGAAAGGAAGATGAGATTATGATACCTAAAAATGCGCAGCTTTTTAAAGAAATACTTAAATCTTATTACGAAGGAGTATTAGATGAAAAAGTTGAAGAATTAACTAAAGATGAAGAAGTAGATAAAGAGATTTTGGCAAGAAGAATATCCGCAATATGCGGAGTTGAAGTTGAATATGGGAAGGATTTTTCCTCTCAGTTAAAAGAAGCATTAAAAAATTATATACAATCAAACAAGGTGATAGTTAATACCCATGATTGTGTGGCTGACTGTGTAACGGTAAACGGGAAGACTATTTGTGAGAATGCCTGTCCTTTTAATGCAATAATTATAAATAAGGAAACTTCACAAGCTGAAATAAATGAAAGAGATTGTGTGAACTGCGGAATATGCGTTGATATATGTAAAAGAGAAAATTTTATTGATAAGATTGAATTTATTCCTCTTCAAGAAATTATAAAAGAGAATAAGAAGGTAATAGCAGCAGTAGCACCTGCCGTATCAGGCCAATTTGGACCAGATGTATCTATAGGACAAATAAGATCGGCATTGAAGGCTATAGGTTTTGCCGATATGGTAGAAGTGGCATTTTTTGCTGACATGCTTACAATAAAAGAAGCCTCCGAATTTAACAAGTTTGTTTCCGAAAAAGAAGATTTTATGCTTTCTTCTTGCTGTTGTCCTATTTGGATAGGAATGATAAAGAAAAAATTTAATGAATTAATAAAATATACATCTCCTTCGGTTTCCCCAATGATTGCAGCAGGGAGAGTAATTAAGGCAATAGATCCTGAGTGCAAAGTAGTATTTATAGGTCCTTGTATAGCGAAAAAGGCAGAAGCGAAGATGGAAGATATAAAAGGAGCCATTGATTATGTCCTTACATTTACGGAATTGAAAGATATTTTTGATGTTTTGGATATACATCTTGAAAAGCTCCCTGAAGAATTATCCACTCAATATTCATCAAAAGGAGGAAGAATATATGCAAGAGTTGGAGGAGTGTCTGAAGCGGTAAGAGAGGCTTTAAATGAGATGTTTCCCGATAAAATATCTTTGTTCACCTCGGACAAGGCAAGCGGAGTCCCCGAATGCAGAAAGATGCTTTCAGATATTACAGAAGGGAAAATAAGTGCAAGATTTTTGGAAGGAATGGGTTGCATAGGAGGTTGTGTAGGAGGACCGAAAGCCATAGTTCCAAAAGAAGAAGGCAAGAAAGCAGTAGATAAATATGGAGACGATTCAAAAATTAAGATATCCGTGTATAATGAAATAATGAATCAGTTCCTTAATGAATTGGGTATAAAATCTCTGAATGATTTTGAAAACAAAGAAAAGATATCAATATTTGAGAGAGAACTGTGATAACTTATATGTATACTCATGAAGGATGTATTTAAAATATGTTCTAAAAATAGAGTATATCTTTGGAGCCTGAGCCTCAGGCTCTTTTTTTAATCCATAGGAAATTATGCACTTCCTTTTAATAGAAAAAATTTTAAATTTAGTTTAGTCATAATTTACGACATTTTTTTTATTCCTTGTTTTATAAGAAAAATTTATCAAAAAAATGAGGATATAAGGATATCAAAAAATATGTCGCTTTTTATTGATAATCAAATAGTTGTCATTTCCTATATAAATTTATCTTTTCGACTTATTGTAAAATAATAACCGAGATATAAATATTTTTCAAAATATAAAATCTTATTTAAATTTAAATACACATATTACTTTTAATAGAAATTTTTAGTATAATATTTTTTCCAGAATAAGGTTGTGTCGCTAAAAGATATTTCAAAATCTATTAATAAAATATATTTTACGATAAATTTTTAAAGTTTATCTATGAAAAAGCCTTTTTTAAAACGATTATAACTCCATTAAAAATTTACATATATATAATTTTAAATTTTGCAATTAATTATCAAATAAACAAAAATTATGTGTAAGAAATTTTTTTAAAAGTAGGATAAAAAGAAATAATTAGTTTTTTTATGATCTATGGGAAAGGCCTAATTTCCTTAATTTATTAATATTTCAATAGAACTTTTTTTATTACTAAATAAAAAGACATGGTATTATTTGCCTTTTTTAAAAGCAGAAATTCTCAATAGCGGTTTTGAGGTATAAATCGAATGATGCTAAAAAAACGTATATCTGAAGAAAATATTGATATCATGAATCCAAAAAATTTAAGATATTATTTAAGTTAAAACAGAAATTACGGTATTATTGTCGATATAATCGGAGGCTTCTTATTTATAACAAGAAAAATTAAATTGATTAAATTGTTTTTTTATCTGGGATATAAGAGAATAAATGGGTAATATGTAACTAACAATTTAAGGGAGGGGAAATTTAAATGAGGCAATAAATAAATCTTATCAAAAGCTTATAATATATATTGATAAATTATGAAGTTTTGTGTAGAATTAATGAATGATCACAATAAATTAAAGGGGGACATCAGCTTGAAAAAGAAGAAAATATTTGTAATTATTTTAATATGCATCATCGCGGTTATAGGTATATATATATATTCTAAATTTGCAGTTAAGAGAGAAACCAGCCTCCTTTCAGATACTATCGAGGAGAAAGTTGAAAAGTTAGCCGAACTTTCTGCTATTAAATACAATTATACTAATGTAGTTACGTTTAAAGATGCAAAACAATTTAAAGGTATTGATATACCATTTACAAGCAAAGGATTTTTAATTAAATATTCTGGGTATATTAAAGGGGGTGTAGAACTTAATAATCCCCAAATTGATGTAAAAGATAATCTCAGAGTATCTATTGTATTGGACAAGCCTAAAGTTTTAGAAAATGTAATAGACGAAGAAAGTGTTTATATATATGACGAAAGAGATTCGGTTTTTAATAAATTAAGTTTTAATGATTTGTACGATGCCTTAATAAAGGAGAAACAAAAAACAGAAAAAGAAATAATAGATAAAGGTTTTTTAAAAGAAGCGGAGAATAATACTAAGGAAATAATTTCGGATTTTCTTACATCCTTAGGATTTAAAGAAATCAAGATAGAATTTAGATAGTAATATGACAAAGAAATTCTTTGTCATATTACTATGGAATCAGGTAGCAATCAACTATTTCTCCATAATATAATGTATGATAATCTCCGTCTTTATAGCATTTTTCACATATTTCTTTGTCCATAACTTGTAAGTTTATATCATGTTTATATACTATTTTACATTCATAATGAAGGGAACAATTTTCTATAACGGGAGAGGGTGTGTTTATCCCATCTCTTAATATTAAATTACATTCCTTTATTTTATCTACATCTCTGCCGGATTTGGTTCCGCAATATATTAGCTCTTTATTCATGTCTTTTTCCAAAGGAATACTTACTGTGAAATTATTGCTGTTTTCAATAAGACTGTGAGTATACCTTGAATTTCTGACGGCTACAGTAAATATGGGTTTTCCCCATATAATTCCTATACTGCCCCATCCTATGGTCATTGTATTTATTTTTTCTTTACTTTTTACAGTCAAAAATAGGCCTTTTTCCATTTTATCCAGTACTTCTCTTAAGTATTTGTCGTATTTTATGTGTTTAATCATGATAACACCTTCCCAACTTTTAATTTAATTATATTTTACCACAACTGACTTAGATAATATTCAAATTATCCGACTATATTTAAGTTTTTGTTATGCTCAAAGGAATTTTTTTAGTTTTAAATAATTTTAGAGGGCATATACTGTATAAGAGGGGGATTGAATCTATGGGGAGGATCAAAATAATAATTTTTTCATTTATTATGATTTTAATTGTTGTGATTATAGGGAATTATATTCATTTGGTATTGGTAAAAGAGGATGATGAGGATACTTATTTAAAAAAAAATGAAGGAAATTTTGCTGTACTTATTGAAGTAGATATGAAAAGATTATCCCTCATTGATTTGGACAATAACGAGATTATAAAGGAATATCCGATAGCAACAGGAAAGGCCGGCAGCCCTACTCCTTTAGGAAGCTTTAAAATTATTGAAAAGGCAAGATGGGGAGGAGGATTTGGTTCAAGATGGATGAGGATTAATGTTCCGTGGGGGAGATATGGAATTCATGGTACAAATAAACCGGGGACAGTAGGATATAATGCAAGTGCAGGCTGCATAAGAATGAGAAATAGCGACGTAGAGGAACTGTACGATTTTGTTAAAGAAGGTAGTTTGGTAACTATAACTAATGGCGTCTATGGTCCTTTTGCTAATGGTTTTAGGGATCTTCGCCCAGGAGACAGAGGGGCTGATGTTCAAGAAGTTCAAAAAAGATTGAAACAGAAAGGATATTATTCGGGAGCTATTGATGGCATTTACGGAGAAGAGATGAAGAGAGGAGTCGTAAAATTCTTAAAAGATAATAAAATTCCTATTACAGATAAGATAGGATATGATATATATGAAAAATTGGATATTATACTTATGGACTGAATGGAGACAATAATATTTAAATAAAATATAAGATAGGTCAAAAGAGACCTATCTTACTTTTTAAAATGTATTTATCTACCAGTTCCTCCACCGCTAATGTTCTTCTGTGCCATCTCAACTAATCTCTTAGTCATATATCCACCAACATAACCGTTTTGTCTGGATGGTAAATTTCCTTTATCCATTGAATCGTAATTAGTCATTCCAAGTTCATTTGCTATTTCAAATTTCATTTGATTTAATGCTTGACGTGCAGCTGGTACTAAAATTTTGTTACTTCCACTGTTGTTATTAGTAGCCACCTTTTTTCACTCCTTTCAAGTAATTTAAATATAATTTATTGGTGTATTAGTATTATGTGTAGAAAATTTTCTTATAAACCATGTAAATTTGTGAAGTATTAATTTAAATTTCTATAATATCCATAGTTTTCAAATGTAATATTATTAAAATTGAGTAAGATTAGATATATATAATGAGACGGAAAGTAGGAATATAGTATTGAAAATAGGAAAATAGATTTTTGTAGTAAAAAACAGAGAAAAAGGAATTGAGAGAATCTAAGATGAAAGTATTCCTAAAATCGGTAAAAAGAATATAATTTTTTATTTCTTTTCTGTTGAAAAATACAAAAAAGAATTTTTTTATTTTTGGCATGTTTATTGCAAAGCATTATAAAGAAACGATTTAAAGACGCAGAAAGGGAGGAGACAGATGAGCAATTTTTATTTTGGAGAATGTGATACGGTAGAATTAGCAAAAAAATATGGTACCCCTTTGTATGTAATATCCGAAGATTATATTAAGGAGAGATGTGATGAAATCAAACATGATTTTCTTCTAAAATATAAAAAAACTATGGCTGTATATGCCAGCAAGGCATTTTTGACTAAAGAAATGGCAAGAATTATTGCGAGAGAGGGACTTGGCCTTGATGTAGTATCTGGAGGTGAATTATATACGGCAGTTAAAGTAAATTTTCCCATGGACAAAATAATATTTCATGGAAATAACAAAACGGAAGAAGAACTGGAACTTGCTATTAAAAATAATGTGGGAAGAATAGTGATAGATAATTTGAGGGAGATAGATTTAATTGAAAAAACAGCGGAAAAATATGACAAAAGAGTTAATATACTGTTTAGAATAAGCCCTGGAGTGAACAGCCATACTCATAAATATATAAGTACAGGTCAAGTGGATTCAAAATTTGGTATACCTTTAGATGATAATATAATTCACAGAGGGATTAAAAAAGTCATAAATTATAAACATATAAAGCTTCTTGGTTTTCACTTTCATATTGGCTCTCAGCTTTTTGAAAATGATACTTATATTAGAGCAGTAAGGGTAATAGCAGGACTTATGAAGGAGGTGAAAGACGAGCTGGGCTTTATAACTAAGGAATTAAATACGGGCGGAGGATATGGAATCCACTATGCAGGAAAAGGAGAAAGAAAACCCTTAAAATATTTTACGGATGCAATAATGGGAGAGTTAGAAAAATGTTGTACAGAATATAATTTGGAGAGGCCATTACTTATGATAGAACCTGGAAGATGGATAATAGGAGAAGGAGGAATAACTCTTTATACCATAGGAACTATAAAAAATATTCCCGGAGTTAGAACATATGTAGCGGTAGACGGAGGAATGCCTGATAATCCGAGACCTAGCTTATATAGCGCAAAGTATGAGGCAGTCGTAGCCAATAAAATATTAGATGAAAGGAATGAAATAGTCACGATAGCAGGGAAATGTTGCGAAACAGGAGATATTTTAATATGGGATTTAAAAGTACCTAAAATTGAATCGGGAGATATTTTAGCAATAATTTCTACAGGAGCTTATAATTATTCCATGGCAAGTAATTATAATAGAATACCGAAGCCGGCAGTAGTAATGGTAAGCCAAGGAAAAGATAAATTAATAGTGAAAAGAGAATCCTATGATGATATGCTAAAGAATGAGATATAATTTTGTGCTTTATATGCTATATTAAAAAATCCTGTATTTTATATTTTATTAATGTAAAATACAGGATTTTTTATAGCCCATAGGAAAATTCTAATTTTTTTAATTTAGTAATACTTCAATATGAGCCTTCTACTATTCCCCTAAAACTTGAACTTTGCAGTGCCTGTCACGTACTCTGTTCTGATCCCAGTCAACAAAATATATATATCCGACTCCGCCGATCTGAAGTTTTGAATCCTGAACAATAAATGTCTGACTTGATCCTATAAGAGTTCCTTTTAAATGAGCCTCTGTATTCAGTAATGATCTTCTGTCACCGTCCGGAACATATTCTGAACCTAATGTGTCACCAAAAGCTATATGTTTTGGCCCCGGATGATAATACTGGCGTTCAGTTACACACCTTGGGATGATCTTCTCAAGCATATTATTAAGGTCAACCTGAAGATATTCATCTCCAGCATAGTTCCTATCGTGGGAATATTCTTCAAGAAATACTGAACAAGTCGTATGCGGTGAAGCTACTACGCATATTCCGTTTTTAATTCCGCTTTTTTCTACTATTTTTCTTACTTTATCCGTTATCTCAAAATATGAAACTCTGTTTCCATTTGATCTTAAAATCAATTCATCATTATAAACTGTCATCTCAATTCCTCCATTATTTCATTTTTTCTCTGCCTTTTTTAGCCTTAGCAATTGCCTGTACCATTTCTTCCAACATTTTTGCCTTGTTCGGAGCTTTAAGTATTCCGCTTGTTGCACCAGTTCCATCAGCACCGTTCATTATCATTTTATAAACATCTTCTCCGGTGGTTATTCCCGAAGCTTCCATAACGAGAATATTTCTATCAATTTCTTTTATTGAATTTACGGTTTGGGTTACATAGTGAGAATCACTGGTCTTTCCGGTACCAATTAGTGCGGTAGGTTCACATAATAATATATCGGGTTTTAACTTTGCGATAGCTTTGGCTTCCTCAATACAATCCGCACAGATAATTGTAATGATTCCAAGATCTTTTGCTCTTTTCGTAGTTTTGACTAAATCAACGAGTTTGAGTGAATGTTCAGCATGATTTAAGAATACTGCTTCCACTCCGGCCGCTTTTAATGATTCAGGAAGCACGTGACCCATTCCACGTCCCGGAAGTAAAGGATCCATATGCTGTGCAGTTACCCTTATATATTTCGTATGAGCTTTTATATTTGCTAAGTCCGTATATGGTGCTGTAAAAAATATGTCAACTTCGTATTTTAAAGCGAGTTCATCTGCAGTAAGCGCCAGTTTTAGACTTTCTTCCCCATATAAATATGATTTTGGATTACATATGAAAAATGGTGTTTGTATTTTTCGCATGTTTTCGCTTCCTTATTTTTTGAATTTTTTTGTTCCAAACACATCATAATAATGTTCAAGGCATTCCTTCATGCCTTCCTTTTGAGCATCTCTCAGTTCATAATAGTTATTCCAATTGCTGTCCTTTACTTTTTTATATGCAGCATTTACTAAATCAGTATAAATGTTTATTTTGCATATTCCTTCTCTTGTGCATTTTGCAAGATTGTCATCACCTGTTGATGAACCTCCGTGAAGTACCAGAGGGATATCCACTGCATTTCTTATTTCTTTTAATCGTTCAAAATTTATAATTGGTTTTCCTTTGTAAATTCCGTGAGCTGTTCCTATGGATACTGCAAGGGAATCCACATCTGTAAGTTCAGTAAATTTTTTTGCATCTTCGACAGTTGTATAGATATTGTCGCCATCATTACTGTTACTATAATTTTCTCCGCTTCCCACATGGCCTATTTCAGCTTCTACTACTGCTCCTCTCAAATGGGCATACTCAACGATTTCTTTTGTTCTCTTTACATTGTCTTCGAATGAGTCCATGGAAGCATCTATCATTACTGATTTAAACCCCTTATCTACAGCTTTCATTATAAGTTCCATAGTGGTACCGTGATCAAAATGAAGTACTGCCGGTACCATTGTTTTTTTACCGTAATATTTGCCTAAACATACGGCATCATCAAAGGGCAAGAAATCCTTATGTGCTTCTGCATATGCCAGAATAACCGGTAAATTTAGTTTTTCTGCCACTTCTATATAAGACTCGATAGAATTCTGATCTACAAAGTTTGGTGCCGGTATTGCAAAATTATTTTTCATCGCTGCCTTAAATAACTCTTTTGATGAAACTAACAAAGTATCATCTCCCTAAAAATTAATCGCTTAACATTAAACAACCGAATATTTAAATATACGGGTATTCAAAGTAATGCAATACCCGTATATAAATAAAATATTAGAAGAATCTGTCTTGCAATTTCCTGAGCTGAAATATCAATGATGATTCGTCAAGATCAACCATATCATAAGTTATAACTTCGCCTTTCTTTACATTTTTTTTGAGAACTGTCTTTTTGTTTATTAATCCAAGGGGAACTGCATTTATTTTTTTTGCGGTCTTCGCAAGCTCGATTGTACCATATACCGTATATCCGCCTATTCCGTCTAAATTCTGTCCTGCCTTTAAATCTTTCTTTGCTATAGTGATTACTTCCGAAACTGGTGCTCCCATCGGTACTATAGTTGATTGATGGTCCAATACGGCTTTTACCGCAGATAATGGAGTCTCTAAACTTGCTAAATGATATGGCCTGTACAAAACATAGTTTGGGCCATCACCCATACTTAAGTATTTCATTTCAGCTTTTACAGTATCAAGCTTGCTCGATACGATTACGAATACCCCGGGGGCTACACCCTTTATATATTCAACAACTCCGTATTTGTTAAGCACTCCGCCTTCTTCCTTCAAACTAAGCACTGAAGTAAGCTCATTTACTTTTGCTTCTGCACCATGAGCACCCCTTATATCCGGAACAAATCCCGTAGCATTTGACATACAGGTAAGTTCAACCATTGTTTTAGTGCCGTCCTTGAATGATGCGAGCATATGAGGACTTACTCCTCTTCTTGTTGCTTCTTCCAATACCGTATCAGGATTGCAGTCAAGATCTACTTTATTATTTTTTCCCTTTCCTATTACTTTCACATCGAACCCCGCAGCATCTGCAAAATCATATAGTTCCTTTACGGCCCCGGGTTCGTCTCCTGCTGACCCTGTATAAACAACACCCGCATTATCGGCAAGCTTCTTGAGTAAAGGACCTATGCACACATCTGTTTCAACATTAAGCATTACTATATGTTTTTTATTATCTATAGCATCAAGTGCAATTTTTGCCCCTACTTCGGGGACTCCGGTAGCATCTATAGCAACATCTGTAAGATTTGCCTTTGATGCTATTTCAGAATTGTCGGTGACAATATACTTGCCTTGTTCCATTTTTTCATTGGCTTCTGCTATAGTTGAAACTTTTGCTATATCATCACTTTTAATTCCAGCATTTATATATGCATTAAATGCTCTATTAAGATCTATGTCTGAAACAACTGCAGGTTTAATACCTTTCATTAACATTACTTGGCTTACCATGCCCATACCCATCTGGCCGGCGCCAACTATGCCTAAATTAATATTTTTGCCTTTTTCTTCGAGCTCAGCTAACTTATAATTTACTCCTAACATTATTGCACATCTCCTTAATTAAAATATTCTATTAATGTCGATTAGTTTTAACATCAAGAAACATACTTTTCTTCAGTCAAAACTGTAATTAAAGTGAATCTTCATATCATTTTTACATTTGTTCAGATTCTTTATCTTTGTTCTAAAGTATTTTACTTCGCATTATTTTTATTGTCAATATATTTTAAGATAATTTTATAATATTTCTATAAAATCACCGATTTTAACATCCGGCATACATTCACCTCTAAGTTCAATCTGTCCGGGAAGTTTAACATCCGGATTGCCGCTGAATTTTAGTGTACAATGTCCTAACTGTTTAAATGTTTTATTTGCTTCATCTCCAACTGCGGTAACCTTATATTTTTTATTACCGATTATAAATAAATCTCCGACTTCTATTTCTGAATCAAATTTTTCTATAGTATGTAAAATTGATATTTCAGCTATTTCTTTCGGAGCATTATCATTAAAAATGATTACAAAACCCGATTTTAAAGAATCCGTAACCATTTCACCAAGTCCTGTTATTGTTGATTTATACTTCATAAAATACCACACCTTCTTTATGTTTTAATAAAAATTTGGATTTTTATAACCCATAAGAAAGTTGAGTTTTCTTTAATACATACTTTCCCATGGGTTTCAAAAAAGGCTTCCTCAGTATATTAACGCTTTAATAGAAACCCTTTATAATTTAGGTCTGCAAATATGAATAAATAAAAACATCAAAAATTTATAGCCCTTATAGTTAGGAGAATATTGATACAAAATTTTTGATAAAAACATTATTCATATTTACAGGCCAATTTTCATATGATAGAATAAGATTGTTAAATTAATATTTATTAATATATCATGAAGTAAAAATATTTTGTTGTGTTTTTACTTTGTGATATTTTTTTATCTATGGGCATATAATCCAATGCTAAAGGCATATGCAATAAGTACTGCTATCGGTCCGGTTATAAGTCTTGAAAACAATACCGCGGGTACGCCTATTTCTATAGTCTCGGGTTTTGCTTCACCAAGACTTAGACCTACAGGTATAAAATCACATCCTGCTTGCGCATCTATTGCAAATAAAGCCGGAAGAGAATACTGAGGGGGTATATGCCCCAATCCGATTTCCGTTCCCACAAGTACTCCGACTATTTGAGCTATAACTGCACCTGGTCCGAGTAAGGGTGAAAGTATGGGGATTGCACAAATTATTGATATAATAAGCAATCCGGGTAATGATCCCGCATATGGTGATATTGTCTTTGCAATCCAGTTTCCAATTCCGGTTTTAAGTATAATTCCTACAATCAGTGATACAAATGCCATAAATGGAAGTATGTTTTTGATCACGGAATCTATTGCCTCTCTGCCGGCTTGATAAAATATTCCTACAACCTTTCCGGTACCCTTGCCTATTTTGGTTAAAATATTTGTCTTCTCCTCCTGAGAATCATACGTTTTTGCTTTTGTATCGGTTTTATCATCGTTATTTACTGCATAGGATTCTTCTGGGGCATCTTCAAATAATTGAATATTTTCATTTTTTACACCTGATACATAATTGCTTTCTTTCATGTATTGTGCTAAAGGTCCTGATTGACCTACCGGAGTAATATTAACCGTCATAATACCTTTCTTGGGATAAACTCCACACCTTGCTGTACCGCCGCAATCAACAACAGCTACGAGAATTTCGGATTCATCATCTATTCCTGTCTTAAATCCATCTACAATATCGGCACCGGATAATTCCGAAATTCTTTTAGAAATTGGAGATATTCCTCCACCCGTTACATTTAAGATTATATGTTTTTTTCCCGTAGGCTTTAATATAAGAGGTCCTCCCCATCCATCATTACCCTTTTCGACTTTAATAGTTCTGTACATAATCAAATTCCCCCTTTCATAACTATACAGTTACTTTAACATTTTTTGAATTATGTTTTATATTTTTTCTGCTTATCATAATGGATGTTATTTTTTCAGTCACAATACCTCTTATGAGAATTACTATAATACCTACTATAAAATATCTGATTGCCAAATCACCGAGACCGAATCCTAATTTTCTGATTCCGTTTGCAATCCCCATATATACAAACAATTCGGCCGCATTTGCATGAGGGAAAAGGCCTGTAATCGGATGAACAAATGATACTGCAGAATCGTAAAATGCCGGTTTATATTTTTCTTTTAGAAATTTTCCAAATGTATAACACATCGGGTTAGTCAAGAAAAATACCGATAACAATGGGAAAACGGTATATCTTGTGATAAAATTTTTTGTCGCAGATTGCGCTAACTTTTGTACTCTTTCTTCTCCGATTAATTTGACTACTGCATTTACTGCTGTCATCAAGACTATTAAAGTCGGAAGAATACCCGTGATGTTGTTTACAAATTGTTCACCTCCTTTTTGAAACAGGCCGATAAATGCCTGAGCACCATGAGCTAATGCATTCATTATAAGACTCCTTTCTTAAATATATTTATTAGTAAAACCTTTAGAAAAGGTTTACTTGCTTGTTTATAACTTGATTTTCAATCGATTCAACGGCTTTTAATAATGAACTTTTTACTTTTGTACTTTGAGTTTCTAATTTGTTTTTTAAAGTATGTACATTTTGTCCAACATAATCGTGATTTTCTTTAAATCGCGAAAATACGGTTCTACCCTTCATTTCCGTACAATCTGTAATGATACCCTTTTCATCACAGGCAAGGATAGTTATACTTCCTTGTCTTATATTTCCTTTTTTTATACCTATGCCTATTGTACCTTTCTTGCTTAATTCTTTTATTTTATTCCTATAGTCTCTAAATTGAAAATAGGATAGTCCAAACTGAACTCCGATTAGTACAAATGCCAATATAGCCAAATTAGCCATAAATATCTCCCACCTTAAACAAATTCATTTATTTTTTTTGCACAACTATAATTTGTTATAAGCACATTTATATATTTGCCCTTTATTGCGCCAATGATTGATTCTGCTTTTTCATTTCCCCCAGCTACGCCTATAACTCTATCGATATTTTTAAGTTTTTGAAGTTCTATTCCAAATACTTTTTTGTTATCAGGAAATTTTTCATAATTACCATCAATATCAAAGAATTGTAGACAGATATCACCGACTGCTTTAAGTTTTTTTATATTTTTCATATATGTTGCATCAAAATATCCCGTTGCCATAAGGGTTGAGTTTTCTGTGGGCGCACCGATACCAACTATAGCGACATTCGCTTTATAGATATAATTTATAACTTCTTTCAAACTTTTTTCTTTTTCAAAATTTTCTTTTATATTTATATCTGAAATTACAGCTGGTGCATGAAGTAATTTGAATTTTCCCTTGAAAGCTCTTGACAGATCCATAACAATCTGATTAGCATGCAATTCTATACCTATTTGACCTACTCCGCCAATTAACGGTATAAATGTTGCGTCAACTTTGGATTCACTGCTGACAAATTTATATATTTCTTTCAATGTTGTACCCATCGATACACCCACAATATCTTTGTTCTTTAATATTCTTTCCAAATATCTTGCGGTTGCTTTGCCAAGTTCCTGTTTTAGAGTATTTTCATCATTTTCATCATTTACTATTATAACTTCCAAAAGTCCATACTTTCTTTCAATTTCATCTTCTAATCGTTCAAAATGATTATAATTCTCCTTAAAATCCTGTATCTGTATTTTTACAATACCTTTATCTTTTGCCTCCTTTAAAAGCCTCGAAACAGTCGGCCTTGAAATACCAAGAATATTAGATATTTCATTTTGGGTTTTATACTGCATATAGTACATTACACTGCATTTAATTAATAATCTCTTATCGTCTATAATTTTTCTCATTTAAATATCTCCTATAGTATTTTTACATATGTTCAGAGTTTTTATTTATGTACAATATTACTTTACTCCTATTATTAAATATGTCAATATATTTTAAAAAAGTTTTTAATAATCCTTTTTTCTACAGCAAATCGATTCTACCGTAATACTATTAAAAATTGAGCAAGATTAAATTATATGGTAAAATAAAAAATATAATCATTATATTAAGAACAAAAAAATAATTTTTATAATAAAAGATAGAAATAGGAGTTGAAAATATGAAATTTACTAAAATGGTAGCAGCCGGGAATGATTTTATTATATTTAATGGATTTGAATATACCATAAAGGATTATGAAAAATTAGCCTTAAGATGTTGTGATAGACATTTTAGTGTAGGCGGAGATGGAATAATGATCTGTGAAAAGAGCAGTTGGGCTGATATAAAAATGGTATATTATAACTCAGACGGTTCAGAAGGTGAAATGTGTGGAAATGGAATAAGATGCTTTGCAAAATATGTTTATGAAAATAAGCTGATAGATATTAAGACATTTACAATAGAAACATTATCAGGTATTAAAACCGTAGAATTAGAAATAGACAAAGACAATAAAGTAACGTCAGTGAAGGTTAATATGGGTTATCCTATATTTGAAAGCGCTCAGATTCCTGTAGATATTAACAAGAAAAAAGTTTTGCTGGAGAATTTAAACATCGGGGATAAGAAAATTCAATTTTCTTCAGTACTTGCGGGAGTTCCCCATACGGTCATATTTGTGGATAATATAAAAGAAATAGATATAAATAGCCTCGGAAGAAAAATAGAATTGAACAAAATATTTCCCAAGAAAACGAATGTGAATTTTGTAGAAATAATTGATAAAGGTCATATAAATATATATACATGGGAGAGAGGCGCAGGGAGAACGTTAGGCTGCGGAACTGGTTCCTGTGCCAGCGTAGTTATAGGAAATATTCTTGGAAAGTTAAACAAGAAGGTGGAAGTTAATATGGAAGGAGGAAAAATTCAAGTATGCTTAAATGATAATTATGATATATACATGAAAGGCAGTGCAGAAACCATATGTATCGGAGAATTTTTGAATTTATAAATTTTATAAAATGGGATGGAAATTAAATTAGTTCATGCTTGAAAAACGCTTTCTTTTAGTTTATAATGAAATTGGCTTTGTAGTACAAGCTATAATTTTATAAGTAAAAATATTGAGTTTCAGCATGGGAAGGTGGAGGGTAAAAACACATACATTTTAAAATACATACCATATATGCATATAAGAACAAGAGGATAGAGAATCTAAATATAAAGAGTGAAGAATGTTCAAAATGTAAAACAATCCATGATGGAGATATAAATGCGAATCAAGCGTGTCATGAAAAGACAAAAAATGTAATAAATGATATATAAATGGTAGGCGATGGCGGGTCGAAAACTATCTGAATTATGTTTAAGAGATACAGATTTATAAGATTAATAAAGCAGGAATGTCATGTTTTAATCATGGGGGGGTTAATTAAATAAAAGGGTATAAATTTAAGACTTTTATTTAATCGTTTTGTATTTAGATGAAAGTCTTTATTATTTAAATAAAAAGGTTCATGCATTAAAAAATGAAAATTACAAAAGGAGGTATTATTTTGGAACAATTATTAGTAGGAATCGAAGCTCTGACCATTAAGCAGATAGTGATGTTTATTATCGGAGGTACACTTATATTCCTTGCCATAAAAAAAGGGTACGAGCCGATGCTTCTTCTTCCTATAGGTTTTGGCGCTATTTTAGCTAATATTCCCGTGGTTCCCGGTATTGCGGGAATATCAAGTAACGAGGGGGTTCTTGGAATACTTAAAAATGCAGGAATAACCACTGAACTGTTTCCGGCTTTGATGTTTGTTGCAGTAGGTGCAATGGTTGATTTTACTCCTCTTCTTCAAATGCCGTCAATGTTATTCTTTGGAGCTGCTGCTCAATTTGGAATATTCATGACCATATTGTTTGCACTTATGTTAGGATTTAATATTAAAGAAGCTGCCTCTATAGGAATAATAGGCGCGGCAGATGGACCTACTTCCATATTTGTTGCCAGCAAATTTGCTAAGCATCTCTTAGGGCCTATTTCTGTGGCGGCTTATTCTTATATGTCATTGGTTCCTATTATCCAACCAGCAATTATAAAACTTCTTACTACAAAGGAAGAAAGAAAAATAAGAATGGAATATAAAGAAGTAAAGGTTTCGAAGACGGTTAAAATATTATTTCCAATATGTGTAACTATTGTGGCGGGAATTATTGCACCAATAAGCGTAACTTTAATAGGACTTTTGATGTTTGGAAATTTGATAAGAGAATGTGGAGTGGTGGAAAGGCTTTCCCAAACTGCTCAAAACGAATTAGCAAATTTAGTTACTATTTTATTAGGAATCACGATAGGTTCTACCATGACTGCAGACGCTTTCATAAATGTTAGAACGGGAATGATAATGGCATTAGGTTTGTTTGCTTTTATATTCGATACAGCAGGAGGAGTACTTTTTGCCAAATTTTTAAATTTGTTTGTTAAGAAGAAATACAATCCGATGGTCGGGGCGGCAGGGATTTCTGCTTTTCCTATGTCCGCAAGAGTTATTCAGAGATTAGCTAAAGAAGCGGATCCTACAAATTTTATTTTGATGCAAGCGGTAGGCGCTAATGTATCGGGACAAATTGGTTCTATAATAGCCGGAAGTGTAGTAATAGCACTTCTTTCTTAGGGGGATGGATATTATGTCTGAAGGGTTAAGGTTGCTTTTATATGGAATGATTACTACTTTTTTTATACTTATTGTGTTTTATTTTTTAATAAAATTGTTGAATAAGATTTTTCCGGAAAAATAAAAAAGGTCATAAAAAAACAGCCTCAATATTGGGGCTGTTTCTTATTTGAAATTTTTTCATTTTCTATAAGATTTTTTGTTATTTGCTCATTTGAATTGTCTTTATGTGATATATTTAATATACTATTTTCTAATCCTAATTCTCTGCTCATTTCAATTTTGAACTGTTCTATCGCAATTTTTGCATTGGAATCGATATTTTTCATTAAGTTCACCTCTTAAATGAGTTTGTGTATTTTATTTTCACCATAATATTTAATGAAATACAAGGAATATTATAGCTATTTATTTTAATAAAGGTTGATTATGTAATTATTGACTGAAATTTAAAAAATTAAATGAAATTGTTATAAAAAAATATGAGTTATCTGATAATAAATAAGAGAAAAACTTTGCCTGATTTGTTATAATAAAATAAGCCAATATGCAATAAAAAATAGAAACAATTTAAATAGGCATGGGAGTGAATTATATGATAATAGAAGCTCTGGGACTTTCATTAATTGTAGGAAAATTAAGAAAAGGTAAGATTAAAAATTTAGGTTTTTTTCGTATAAGGGGAAGTGGTTTTATTTTTTTTAGTTTTATTATTAATATTGCAAGTATACTGATTGCAAAACAGGAAAATTTTTTATCAATATTTATTAATGAAAATTTTATATACATACGCGGATTAGCTTATATTCTTCTTCTCATAGGTATCGGGCTTAATATTGAAGAGCTAGGAATGAAAATAATTTTTGCCGGTACAATTCTTAATTTTATATGTATCATTTTTAATAAAGGGAAAATGCCCGTTGCAATAAATGAAATGAATGGTTCATATTTTTTAGAACAAATAAGGATTCTCAAAGAAAATAAGTTATTAACTCATACTTTTGCTAATAGTAACACTAATCTTTACTATTTAAGTGATATAATACCTATTTCTAAACCTTATTTTTTTCCTAAAATGATAAGCATAGGAGACATATTGATTTCTTTGGGTATATTTATATTGATTCAAAAATGGATGATAAATAAGAGATTTAATTCATTTGGGAAGAATATTGAAATATAATAATTGATGTGATATTATATTTTTATATGTTATAAAATTTCAGTTTTATGAACAAAATATTAGATATTGATAATTTATAGGGGGCTGTGAAATGTATATTGAAAAAGCAACTTTGTTGAATGAAACAGGACTTCATGCAAGGCCTGCAAGTTTATTTGTAAAGGAAGCTTCAAAATTTGAATCTGATGTTAAAGTTATGCTGGATGGAAAGGAATTTAATGCAAAGAGTATAATGGGAGTGCTAAGCATGGGAGCAACAAAAGGGGATACATTGGAAATAAAGGCTGAAGGGAAAGACGAAAAAGAGGCTGTAAAGTCTCTGGTGGACTTAATAAAAACCAAGTTTAATGAATAGGAGGCAGCTTGATGAAGGGAATAGGTACTTCAACCGGTATTTCTATAGGAAAAGCGTTTTTGAAGATAGAGCCGGAAATAAAAATTGTTAAGAAACATGTGGATGATCCGGAAAAAGAAATTCTAAGACTGGATAATGCAATAGAAGAAAGCGTTAAAGACATTGATGATTTATATAGTCATACTCTTAATACTGTTGGAAAAGAGGAAGCAGATATATTTAGTGCTCATTTAATGATTTTGAAAGACCCTGAATTTATTGGACAGGTTAAGAAAGAAATTAATAATAGTAGTGTTAATGCAGAATGGGCAATAAATAAGAGTGTGGAAGATTATTCTAACTTATTTGCAACTATGGAAGATGAATATATAAAGGAAAGAATATTAGACTTAAAAGACGTTTCAAAGAGATTACTTTTTAAACTTCTTAATATTAAAAGTGTAGATTTATCCGAACTTAAAGAAGAATGTATAATAGTATGTGTAGATTTAACTCCTTCGGATACGGCACAGATGAGAAGAGATAAAGTATTAGGGTTTGTGACTGAACAGGGAGGCAGAACTTCTCATACGGCTATTATGGCAAGGACTCTTGAAATACCGGCTGTGGCTGGAGTTTCAGATATTACTAAAAAGGTTAAAGATGGCGATACGCTGATTATTGATGGCGAGAAGGGCGTTGTCATACTTAATCCTACTGAGAAAGAAATAGCAGAATACAAGGAAAAGAAAAAATCTTATGAAGAATTTGTTTTAAAACTGAAAGAAATGAAAGGAAAACCAACCTTATCAAAGGACGGAATAAAGGTTGAAATTGCAGGAAATATTGGGACACCAAAGGACATAGATAAGGTTATAGAAAATGACGGTGAAGGAGTAGGATTATACAGAACTGAATTTCTTTATATGGATAACGATAAACTTCCAACAGAAGATGAACAATTTAAGGCATATAAAGTAGTTGCAGAAAAACTTCAAGGGAAACCTTTGGTTATTCGTACTTTAGATGTAGGGGGAGATAAGGAAATTCCATATTTAAATCTTCCAAAAGAAATGAATCCATTTTTAGGATATAGAGCTATAAGACTGTGTCTGGATAGAAAAGATATATTTAAAACTCAACTTAGAGCAATATTGAGAGCAAGTATTTATGGAAATGTAAAGATAATGTTTCCGATGGTATCTAACATAGCGGAATTGAGAGAAGCAAAAAGGATTCTTGAAGAAGTAAAAAAAGAGCTGGAGTCAAAAAATATTCCCTTTGCAAAGGACATAGAAGTAGGTATAATGGTAGAAATTCCATCTACGGCAATACAGTCTGATATCTTTGCAAAAGAAGTAGACTTCTTTAGTATAGGGACAAATGATTTGATACAGTATACTTTAGCGGTAGATAGAGGAAATCAAAATATTTCTTATCTATATAGTCAATATCATCCGGCAGTTCTCAGACTTATAAACATGACCATTAAAAATGGACACAAAGCAGGAATATGGGTAGGAATGTGCGGAGAAGCTGCAGGAGATGCTAAACTTATTCCTTTGCTGTTAGGAATGGGGCTTGACGAGTTTAGTATGAGTTCTTCATCTATACTAAAGGCAAGATGGACAATAAGCAAGACTTCCAAGAAGGAATCTGAAGAATTAGTTAATAAGGCATTAAATTTGAGCACTATTCAAGATGTAGAAGATCTTTTAAATAAGATAAATGTGGAATAAGAAATACTTTCACCGAAAGAGGCTGTTGCAAAACAGTTACGCCGAAAAGTAGTACACAGAAGATGCGCTTTGATTGGGCTTTCAAAACCGTTTCAAGGCGCATTCTCTTATATTTCAGGCTGTTGCTTTGTACAATTTGTTATCTCAAATTTGTTTTGCAACAGCACCTTTTGATTAACTATAATAGTGCAAAATATTTTGCTTATGCAAAAAAAATATAATATTTTTGTTGATATGATGGCTTATTATTTTATGCTAAATTTTATTAAAACAAGCATATTTCAGTATCTGGAGTATTTCTTAATTTTATAAGATAATTGGTACTATTTATGCATATATAATTTTATGATATAATTTATTAGTAGGTTATAATTAATAGTTATGTCATTAGTTACAGAAATAAAATTAAAGGAGGAATGAAAATGTCATCATCTCAAGATTCTCAACAAAAAAATATTGGTAACAAGCAACTAAATTTGGGACGGCTCATTGCTATAATTGTGGGATCTACAATTGGATCCGGAATATTTAGCTTGTCCGGAGATTTTGCTGCAAAAGGGGCAAGCCAAGGGGCAGTGTTAATTGCATGGGCTATTTGTGGAGTCGGAATGATATCGTTATCATTATCTTTTCAAGAATTGGCTTTAAGAAAACCGGAACTAACAGGCGGAATTTACACTTATGCGGAAAAAGGATTTGGAGGTTATGTAGGTTTTAATTCTGCTTGGGGATATTGGGTTAGTGCCTTATTGTGTAATGTGTCCTATGCAACTTTGTTGTTTGCAGCAATAGGATATTTTTTCCCTGTATTTGGGGAAGGCAATAATTTAATATCTATTATTTGTGCTTCAGCTTTTATATGGTTTATTAATTATCTTTGCTTAAGGGGAACAAAGGAAGCGGCTACTGTAAATATAGTGGTAACCTTCTCAAAGATTTTACCTATATTTATATTTATTCTTGCTGTAATATTTGTAAAGGCTTTTGATTTTGAAATATTCAAACAGAACTTCTGGGGAGATGGCTCTATGCCTGTCATAGAGCAAATAAAAGCGACTATGGTAACTACTGTATGGTCGTTTATAGGTATTGAAGGAGCAGTTGCAATTTCAGGGAGAGCTAAAAAGTCAAGTGATATAGGAAAAGCAACTGTAGGAGGATTTTTGGGAATATTTATTATTTATGTATTGATTTCAGTATTGAGCATGGGTATTATGCCAAGAGCTGAGTTGGCGGAATTAGGAAATCCCTCTCTTGCATTTATTTTTGAGAAAGCAGTAGGAACATGGGGAGCTGTTCTCATTAATTTGGGAGTTATAATTTCTTTAGTAGGAGCAACCTTAGGATGGACTATAATTGCTTCTGAAATGCCTTATGTGCTAGGTGTCAATGGAATGTTCGACAAAGCTTTTGCAAAGGAAAATAAAAAGAATGCTCCTGCAAATGCATTATTCTTAACAAATGGCGTTATAGAAATGTTCCTGATAATTACTTTCTTTAATGCAAGCACCTATCAGATATTCTATGCATTATCTACAAGTATGATTTTAGTTCCTTACCTTTTAAGTGCTCTTTATTTGTTAAAGATATGCATAACAGGGGAGGCGTTTGAAAAATCCAAATCAAAGAATCATGCAGGAGTTACTATAGTAGCCTTAATAGCAACGATATATGCAATTTGGCTTATTTATGCCGGAGGAATGGATTACCTGTTAATAACCTCTGTACTTTATGCTCCCGGAACAATAGTATATTATAGAAATAGAAAGAAGAGAAATCAAATAACATTTGAAAATAATTATGAGAAAGTTATATGCGGAATATTAGTGATATTAGCAGTTATATCATTAGTGTTAATAGGTAAAGGAACGATAAAACCATTCTAATTTATTCACAATGATATAGTATTTTATAACCCAGAGAAAAGCTATATTTATTTTAATATAACTTGACTTTAAATGGGTTTCAAAGAAGGCTTCCTTAATTTATTTGTATTTCAATGGAAGCCTTTTTATATTTTTTGTTTTTTTTGAAATACTATATTGAGATACTATATATGAGAAAAAATAAAGGAGGACGATTAATTGAGCATAAGACTTTTTGTAATAGCGATTATTCCTGCGTTTGTTATAATATTCGGGATATATTTAAGTGACAGATACGACAGAGAACCTTTAAAAATATTGATGGCAACTTATTTACTGGGGGCCTTTTCCGTTATTCCTTCCATTATAGTAGAAGAAATGCTGAATTTCATAAATATTTTTCCCGGTATATTAAGCAATCTTTTTACTGCATTTATAATAGCGGGATTTACCGAAGAATACTTTAAAAGACTTGTAGTGCTGAAACTTCCTTACAAGACTAAATATTTTGATGAAAAATTAGACGGAATAGTATATGCGGTATTTTCTGCCATGGGATTTGCTACAGTTGAAAATATTATATATGTGGCATATAGATTTACCAATAATCATTATATAGGTTTATACAGAGGAATTTTTTCAGTTCCTGCTCATGGTGTATTTGGAATCACTATGGGGTACTATCTTTCCTTAGCGAAATTTAGCGATAATGAAAGAATCAAGAGGAAGAACATGAGAAGATCACTTTATATGCCTATGATTTTTCATGGAATATTTGATTTTATTCTTATGGCAGATATACCTCAAGTCACTTTAATATTTGTTCCCTATGTAGTATATTTATGGTGGTTAAACGAGAGAAAATTGAGCAGATATCTTTTTGACTCAAGATCCAAAATTATTGGTATAAAAAGAGAAAAATAAATGGATTGAAGAATTGTACAGAAATGTATAGAATGTTTATATAAAGGGGGAGTAAGATGAAAAAGTGGAGAAACAGATTTATTATATTTGTTTGTTTAATTGCTGCCGTTTTTTGTGGAGTATATACAGTTTATCGCCTCCAGCAGGAAAAAATGGAGACAAGCTCAATATATGAAGACAAATCGGAAGAATTAACTGCAGTTCAACAAGAAGAAGTTTATCCTGAACCTAAAGAAGCTACTATTCTTGCAGCCGGCGATATAATGTTTCATGAACCTCAAATAAGAGCTGCTTACAATGAGGGAAATGATACTTATGATTTTAAAGATACATTTAAATGGGTCAAGCCTTATATTTCTTCCTCGGATCTATCCATAGCAAATCTTGAAACGGTTACAGCAGGAAAACAATATGGATATAAAGGTTATCCAAATTTCAATTCTCCCGAAGAAGTAATCGAGGCATTGAAGTATGCCGAATTCAATGTTCTTTCAACGGCCAATAATCATAGTTTGGATCAGGGGAAAAATGGAATAATTTCTACTATAGATAATATTGAAAAGTATGGACTTAAAAATTTAGGGACATATAAAACGCCTAATCATTCTGTACTTATAGAAAATGTAAATAATATAAATATAGCTCTTCTTTCTTATACATATGGATGTAATGGAATGGAACAAACCTTGACTTCAGATGAATTGGGTTATATGATAAATCTTATTGACGAAGAAAAAATCAGATCAGATATAGAAGAAGCTAAAAAACAAAAAGCGGACTTAATAGTTGTGTTTATTCATTGGGGAAATGAATATCAACGTAATCCCAATGAAAATCAGATTTCCTTGGGAGAAAAAATGGTTAAATGGGGAGCAAATATAGTATTTGGGAGCCATCCCCATGTAGTTCAGGAATCACAGATTATTAAGAAGGATGGAAAAAACAACTTTATTATATATTCCCTGGGAAATTTTTTGTCGAATCAGAGATTGGAAACAGTTGATAATAAGTATACGGAAGATGGTGTAATGGTACAAATTCAAGTAGAAAAAAATTATGAAAGAAACGAAACCATTATTAAAAATATTACATATATTCCTACATGGGTGCGTAAATATAAAGATGGAAATAAATTAAAATATGAGATAGTTCCGGTAAAGGAATTTTTAGATAATAAGGAAGAACAGGGACTTTTGACTACAAAGGAATATACAAGGATAGAGGACTCATACAAAGATACAATGGATAAAATGATTAAATAACAGAAAATTATTAACATTTTTTAATCTTAATATTAAATTTTGATATCAATATAATATTCCTATTAAAATTTATTTAAATTAACATTTATTTGTTATATAATAGATTATAGATTGTAATAATATTTAATCAAGATGGAATAAAGAGGTGGGAACCTATTGCAATACATGAAAGAGCTCTTTATGAATATTAGAATCAGAGATATTATCGATATTTTAATAGTAGCCTTTGCCTTTTATAAACTTTTCATGTTAATAAGGGAAACCAGAGCAGAACAGCTTATAAAGGGAATTTTAGTGCTTTTTATTGCGACAAAAGTTAGTGAGTGGCTGGAGCTGTATACAGTTTACTGGATATTAGATAAAACTATGACTGTTGGAGTTATAGCTATTCTTATTGTGTTTCAGCCTGAACTCAGAAGAGGATTGGAATACATTGGCAGGAGCAGATTTTTTACTAAATCTTTTGTTGAAATAGAGGATGAAAGTTTAAATAAAATAATGGATGAAATAGTAGATGCAGTTGCTTCTCTTGCAAGGCAAAAAATAGGAGCCTTAATAGTGATGGAAAGGGAGACCGGTTTAAATGAAGTGGTAGAAACTGGGACCAAGATAGAAGGAAAAGTTTCCAGCGGTCTTCTTATAAATATTTTTATTCCTAATACTCCCCTTCATGATGGCGCGGTAGTTATAAAAGAAGATACAGTCAAAGCGGCAGGATGTTTTTTGCCTTTGACTGAGAATGCATCGCTGAGTAAAGAATTGGGGACGAGGCATAGAGCTGCATTAGGTATTTCAGAAAGATCCGATTGTATTGCAATCGTGGTTTCGGAAGAAACAGGAGCGATTTCTGTTGCGGAAAATGGAAGCTTATCAAGGTATTTGGACGTAAAAACATTAAAACAAATACTTATGGATATGTATAAATATAAGGATCAGAAACAAATTTTCTTGTTGAAGTGGAGGCATAAAGATGAGCAAGGAAAAGAACAATAACCTCACTATCAAAATCTTTGCTTTACTCATTGCTATTGTTTTTTGGAGCTATGTAATGAATGATGTAAATCCGAGAATTACAAAGGAATATAGAAATATAAATGTTGTTTATTCTCAAACCGAGCAGTTAAAAAAATCTGGAATAGTAGTTACATCTCCTGAGGAAATAAAGGTGAATGTGAAAATTGCCGGCAGGAGAAATGATATATTGGCTATTACGGATAAAGATATAACTGCAAAAGTAGATTTAAGCGGGTATTCTGCAGGTGAAAAGAGAGTCTCCATAGATGTTGACGTTCCGAGCAAAGTGGAACTGGTGGACTATAGTCCTAAGGAAGTATTGTTCGATTTTGATAATATTGTAAATCGTGAAAGACCTGTTACAGTTGAAACTACCGGGAAGGTGGCGTCAGGATATATTTTGGCTGATAAGGAAATAAAGCCCCAGTCTGTTTTTATAAAAGGTCCGAAAACTTTGGTGAACCGTGTTTCAGAGGTAATTGCTTATGTGGATGTATCTGAGAGTACTAAAGATCTAAATGTGACAGTTCCCATAAAGTTAGTGGATGTAGATGGAAAAGAGGTAAATGGGTTAGAAAAAGAACCTAATGTAGTGGATGTGTTTATTCCTGTCAAGAGGGTAAAAACTGTTCCTATTGAAATTCAAACTGAAGGGAATATTCCACAAGGGTATGAAATGGGAGACATAAAAATATCTCCGAGTACTGTAAAAATAATGGGAGACGAGGATGAACTTGCTGCTGTTAAATCTATTAAAACTGAAGTTGTGAATATCAGCACTTTTTTAGAAAAAGAAAGTGTAGAATTAAAGCTTATAATTCCGGAAGGAATAGAACTTGCAGAGCCGTCCATAAAACCATCTGCTGATATTGATATACACAAAATAATTGAAAAAACCATGGAATATAATTTGGATGAAATTTTAGTCAATAATTTGGGAGGAGGATTGTCTATCGATAATAATGCAACTACGCCTTCTCATATAGCTGTAACGGTAAAAGGGTCCGATAAAATTATAGAACCGTTGACTAAAGAAGATTTGCCTCTTTTTATAGACTTAGATGGCCTTGGAGAGGGAGCTCATACGGTTCCCGTTAAGGTAAATGAAATAAATGGCGTGGAAATCGTGAATATTAATCCATCGGAAATCCAAATTCATCTAAAACAATAGAAGGGGGAATATCGTATTGAGAGAATATATACTCGCTATAAATCCGGGTTCTACTTCAACAAAAGTAGCTATATTTAAAGGGGAGGAAAATATAAAGGAATATAAAATTCAGCATAGTATTGAGGAAATTGAAAAATTTGATAAAGTTTCCGATCAATATAGCTATAGGTTGAAATTGATTTATGAGTGGCTAAGGAGGGAAAAAATAGATACAAATATGCTGTTGGCTGTAGTAGGACGAGGAGGTCTGTTAAGGCCTATGCCAGGAGGCACCTATTTAGTTACGGAGAAGATGATAGATGATTTAAAAATAGGAATTCGGGGAGAACATGCATCTAATTTAGGTGGAATGTTGGCAAAAGGAATAGGCGATAAGGAAGGCATAAAATCATATATCGCAGACCCTGTTGCCGTAGATGAATTTGAGGATATAGCAAGAATATCCGGATTGGCGGAAATAGAAAGAATATCGTTGGTTCATGCTTTAAATATAAAAATGGTTTCTTACAGACGAGCCGATGAAATAGGAAAGAAGATAGAAGATGTGAATTTTGTGGTAGCACATATGGGCGGAGGAATATCTGTCGCTCCTTTTAAGCATGGGAAGATAGTTGATGCAAATAATGCCAGTGAGATGGGGCCTTTTTCTTCCGAAAGAACAGGAGGTCTTCCTGTCGGAGACTTAGTTGATATGTGTTATTCTAAGAAATATACACTTAAAGAAATGAAGCTAAAGATTAAAGGAAAAGGTGGTTTGGTAAGTTATTTAAATACCAATGATGGTAAAAAAGTTGAAGAGATGATAAAGAAAGGTGACAAAAAAGCAGAGCTTGTATATAGTGCCTTGGCATATCAGGTAGGAAAAGAAATTGGTGCAATGGCTACAGTTTTAAACGGAAAGGTTGATAGTATTATATTGACCGGTGGGTTTGCATATTCGAAATTTTTAGTTGAAATAATAACAAGCATGGTAAAATTTATAGGGGAAGTAGTTGTTTATCCCGGAGAGGATGAAATGAGAGCATTAAACCAAGGGGTACTGAGAGTACTTAAAGGGATTGAAAAAGAGAAAATATACGAAGACGAGGTGGATTTTTAATGGCAAAAAGTTTTAAGGAATTATTGGATTTAGCTAAAAGAAATGGTGCAAAAAAAATTGCAGTTGCTGTTGCGGAAGATTTTGATGTATTAAGTGCTGTAAAAGAAGCTTATGATCAAAATATAGTAAAACCTATCCTAATAGGAAATGAAGAAAAAATTAAAGATGTAGCAAAGAAAGTAAAATTGAATTTAGATGGTATTGAGATTATCGATGAAGGGGAAAGCATAGAAGCATGTAGGAAAGCAGTATCCATTGTGAGCTCTCAAAAAGCTGACATATTGATGAAAGGGCTTGTGGATACTTCTATTATTATGAAACAAGTTTTGGACAAGGAAATTGGTTTGAGAACAGATAAGGTTATAAGCCATGTAGGAGTATTTTGCGTTCCCACTTACCCTAAGCTGTTTATTTTAACAGATGCAGCAATGAATATTGCTCCGAATTTAGAATATAAGAAAAAAATACTGGAGAATGCAGTAGAATTTGCTCACAGTTTGGATATTAAAAATCCAAAGGTTGCGGTAGTATGTGCTAAAGAGAAAGTTTATAAAAAAATGGAATCAACGATTGATGCTAAGGAATTGGAAGATATGAATAAAAGAGGAGAGATAAAGGATTGTACAGTTATTGGCCCTCTGGCTCTTGATAATGCTATATCAAAAGAGGCTGCAATTCATAAGGGAGTGGATAATCCGGTTTCGGGAGATGTGGACATATTTTTGATGCCTAATATTGAAGCCGGAAATATAATGTATAAAACTTTAACGTTCTTGGCTAAAGCACAAAATGCTGCTGTTATAGTCGGAGCAAAATCACCTATAGTGTTAACTTCAAGAACTGATACTGCGGAAACAAAGTTAAATTCAATAGTATTGTCAGCTCTTATGGTATAAAAATGTCAGAAGGGAGTTTAAAAATGAAAAAAGAATTTAAAATTTTAGTTATTAATCCCGGTTCTACATCTACTAAAATTGGGGTTTTTCAAGATGAAAAATTGTTATTTGAGGAAGTTTTAAGACATTCAACAGAGGAAATTTCAAAATATGAAAGAACTTACGATCAATATGCTTTCAGAAGGGATATAATAGTTGAAACTTTAAAGAAGAACAACATACCTTTGAAATCTTTGAATTGCATTGTAGGAAGAGGTGGAATGTTAAAACCTGTTGAAGGCGGGACTTATGAAATAAACGAAGCTATGATTGAAGACTTAAAAGTGGGAGTTCAGGGAGACCATGCTTCTAATCTGGGAGGAATAATTGCAAAGGAAATAGGAACGGAGATAGGAGTGCCTTCCTATGTCGTAGACCCGGTAACAGTGGATGAAATGGAGGATATAGCAAGGATATCAGGATTAGCGGAAATTAAGAGGAGAAGTATAGTTCATGCTTTAAATCACAAAGCTATTGCACGTAAATGGGCTAAAGAAAACGGTAAAAAGTATGAAGAGGCAAATTTAATTATAGCTCATTTAGGTGGGGGAATATCGGTAGGCGCTCATAAAAATGGTAAAATAATAGATGTATTCAATGCTCTTTATGGAGACGGGGCCTTTTCACCTGAAAGATCGGGAGGACTTCCCGTGGGAGACCTGGTTAAACTTTGTTATTCGGGAAAATACAGCCACAGTGATATGAAGAAAATGATTAAAGGCAAAGGCGGAATTGTATCATATTTAGGAACCCAGGATGTAAGAGAAGTTAAGAAAATGATTGAAAAAGGAGATAAGAAGGCCGAGCTGATATATAACGCTATGGCGTATCAAGTCGCAAAGGATATAGGAGCATGTGCGGCAGTTTTGAAAGGAGAAGTTGACGGAATATTACTTACCGGAGGAATTGCTCATGATAGTGATTTTACTGCTTTGATAGAGGAGAGAGTTAAATTTATAAGTAAAGTATATGTATATCCGGGAGAAGATGAATTAGATGCCTTGGCTTTAGGCGGACTAAGAGTGTTGAGGGGAGAAGAAATGCCAAAAGTATATAAGTAGGAGCTGATCTGTTATGTTAGATGATAAAAGGATAAGAATAGTTACAGGTCATTATGGTAGCGGAAAGACGGAATTCAGTGTTAACTATGCGGTAGAACTTGCTAAAATAAAGAGAAAAGTCGCATTAGTTGACTTAGATGTAATCAATTTATATTTTAGAAGCAGAGAAAAATCTTCGCTTTTAGAGAATATGGGCATAAAGGTGATTTCGAGTTCAATAAACGCCCCTGCTGTGGATGTTCCCGCCATATCAGGGGAGGTATATGCTCCCCTTGAGGATGAAAGCTACGATGTAGTTTTGGATTTAGGAGGAGATCCGGCAGGAGCAAGAGTTCTGGGAAGATATGAGGAATTTTTTGTAGATGGGAAATATGATATGTTTTATATACTTAATGCCAACAGACAGGAAACGAGTACCGCCGATAAGGCTATAGAATATTTAAAAAGAATAGAAAATATGGCAAGGATAAAGGTTACAGCCTTAGTCAATAATACCCATATGCTTAAAAGTACAACTGTTGATGATTTACTTAGGGGTCAAAAAGTAGCCTTAGAGGTATCGGAAAAATTGGATATACCAATTAAATATATATCAGTAATTAAAAATGTTGCAGCCCTTTTACCTAAAGATATGAAGGGTGAAATATTCCCTATGGATTTATATATGAGGGAAGAATGGATGGTTTAAATTAAAGGAGGGGTCAAAATGGCAAAAGTTAAAGGGAAAGTGACATTCAAGGAAAACATTTGCAAAGGTTGCGGGCTTTGTACGACCGTCTGTCCGATGAAAATCGTATTACTTGATAAGGAAAAAATTAACTCGAAGGGTTATCACCCAGCAACAGTGAAAGAAATGGACAAGTGTATAGGTTGTGCAAATTGCGCGACAATATGTCCTGATGTTGTTATTACAGTAGAACGATTTACAGAATAATAATTTAAGGAGGGTTAATTATGGCGAAAGTTCTCATGAAAGGAAATGAAGCTGTTGGCGCTGCAGCTATCAAAGCCAATTGTAAGTATTTTTTCGGATATCCTATAACGCCTCAAAGTGAGTTACCTGAATATATGTCAAGAGAATTACCTAAAGTAGGAGGAGTGTTTTTACAAGCAGAAAGCGAGATAGCTGCAATTAATATGGTTTATGGGGCCGCAGGATCCGGAGCAAGGGTTATGACCTCATCTTCAAGTCCGGGGATTTCTCTTAAACAGGAAGGGATTTCATATATTGCGGGAGCTGAGCTTCCATGCTTAATAGTGAACATGATGAGAGGCGGTCCGGGACTTGGAAGTATTCAACCTTCTCAGACCGATTATTTTCAGGCTACAAGAGGAGGCGGAAATGGAGACTACAGATTGGTGGTTCTTGCCCCTTCAAATATTCAGGAATTAGTTGATTTGGTAATAGAAGGATTTGATATAGCAGATCAGTACAGAAATCCTGTAATGGTTCTGGGTGATGGAATGATTGGACAAATGATGGAACCAGTCGAGTTTAAAACTCCTAAAAAGAGAGAATTGCCAAAGAAGGATTGGACAACTACAGGTACAGGAGGTAAGAGAAAACCTAATATTATTAATTCTCTGTATCTGGCAGCCGAAGCATTGGAAAAACATAACAATGAAATTCAAAAAAAATATGCCATTATAAAACAGAATGAAGTAAAAGTAGAGTCATATAATATAGAGGATGCAGACGTAGTAATTGCCGCTTATGGAACAACTTCAAGGATTGCCAAAACAGCAATAGCAAAACTTGAAAAAGAAGGATTTAAGGTTGGGCTTATCAGGCCTATAACCTTATGGCCCTATCCTTATGATGAATTTAAAAAGATTAACAGTAAATGTAAAGGTATATTAACGATAGAGATGAATGCAGGACAGATGTTGGATGACGTAAAAATTGCAGTAGAAGGAAAGTTCCCTGTTTATTTCTATGGAAGAACTGGAGGAATGGTGCCTACACCAAATGAAATGGTAGATCAAGTGAAAAAAATTATGGGAGGTGAAAAGTAATGGCAATAGTATTTAGCAAAACAAGAGGATTAACTGACGTCCCAACCCATTACTGTCCCGGATGTACCCATGGAATAGTTCATAGGCTGGTGGCCGAATGTCTTGAAGAACTGGGAGTATTGGATAATGCCATAGGAGTGGCACCGGTAGGTTGTTCTGTATTGGCATATAACTATTTTAACTGTGATATGCAAGAAGCGGCTCATGGAAGAGCACCTGCTGTAGCTACTGGAATAAAAAGAATTCAACCGGATAAATTTGTATTCACTTATCAGGGTGACGGGGATTTGGCATCTATAGGAACAGCAGAGATAGTTCATGCTGCTCATAGAGGGGAGAAAATTTCAACTATATTTATTAATAATGCCATTTATGGAATGACAGGAGGACAAATGGCTCCTACTACATTGGTCGGCCAAAAAGCGACTACGGCACCTTATGGAAGAGACGAAGCCCTTTGCGGAAGACCAATAAGGATAGCGGAGATGCTTGCGACAATACATGGAGCGCAGTTTGTAGAAAGAGTGGCCGTTAATAGTCCTGCACATATAAGAAATGCGAAAAAAGCCATAAAGAAATGTTTCCAGACTCAAATAGACAGAAAAGGGTTTGGAATTGTAGAGGTTCTTTCTACCTGTCCTACTAACTGGGGGTATTCTCCTGCGGATGCAATGAAATGGCTTGAAGATAATATGATACCTTATTATCCTTTAGGCAACTTTAGAACTCCAGAGGAGGTGGAAAAATAATGGAAGAAAGATTGGTTGTAGCGGGATTTGGCGGACAGGGAGTAATGGCAATCGGTCAGCTTTTAACTTATGCGGGTATGATAGAAAATTATAATGTTTCCTGGCTTCCTTCTTATGGACCTGAAATGCGTGGAGGCACGGCAAACTGTAGTGTAATAATAAGCGGCGAAGCCATAGGCTCACCGTTAGTAGTAGAATCTGATTCGGCAATAATAATGAATAAACCGTCCTTAGATAAATTTGAAAAGGATGTATTGCCAAATGGAAAATTATTTATAGATTCATCCCTTATTGACAGGAAGTCATCAAGAAATGACATAGACGTATATTATATTCCGGCAAACGAAATTGCCAACAGTCTGGGGAATGATAAAGTTTCAAATATGGTTATGCTGGGTGCTTACTTGGAAATAACAAATGTAGTAAAGATAGAATCTGTTTTAAAGGCTTTCACAAAAGTATTTGGAGAAAGAAAGGCTAAGTTTATTCCATTAAATAAAGAAGCTCTGGAAAAAGGTGCTGAGGCTGTAAAGAATCAAAGAAAGGTATTAGTATAATAGTATAAAATAAAAAAGAAAGGGAGTGTCGCAAAACTGCCGAATAAGTGGTTAGAGATGCTCCCTTTTTTCTGTAAATTAGAAGTTGACTGGTATTATCCGTTTACCTTGATTTATAGTTGACCTAAAATGGGTTTTAAAAAAGGTTTTCTTAGTTTATTAATGTCCCGTCATGATCTTTAAAATTTCTTTATCGGTGCTTTTCATGCCTTCTCTGGCCATTCGCCCCACATTGGAAATTGTATTGTCTACTCCTTTTGTAACGATTCCGTCTCCGCTTCGAAATTGCTGACCGTTTTTATACATTTCGTAGCCCAATATCCCTGCATCTACAGATGCAGCAATCTTAGCAGCACATGACGGCTTTGCCCCGTCACATACGATTCCTGATACGATAGCCAAGGCATTAACAATAGTATGAGCTATTTCTTTATAGCCTCCTCCATGAAGATATGCGATTCCTGCACCTGAACCGCACCCTGCACAGACAGCTCCGCAAAAAGCAGACAGTCTTCCTATACCCGTTTTCTGATAAATTGTAACTAAGTCGGAAAGTGCCACAGCACGATATAATTTATCCTCTGATACATTAAGCTCTTTTGCATATTCTATTACCGGAAGAACTGCCGTTATCCCTTGATTTCCGCTTCCAGACACGATAATTACCGGTTTTTCGCAACCCCCCATACGAGCATCGGAGCCTGCCGCGGCGGCAGCTTTTGCTCTCATGGCAATATTTGTACCGTAGGTTTTCAATATTGTTTTTCCGACATTAGCTCCCCAATTATGTTTCAGCCCTTCTTCAGAAATAGTACTGTTATAAGCAATTTGTCGGCCTATAGGTTCTCTGAAATCTTCAATATCGGCAATATTAGCAAATTCAACGATATCTTTTATGTTTAAAAGCCCTTGATTAGAAAAATTATTATCGGGATTTTCTGTTCTTTCAGCTTGAAATAGTACTTTTCCATTTAATTTCATTTGAGTAATATTAGTATGATATCCTTCAATAATGACTTCACTCCATTGGTCGCTATTTTGCAATATAATATCAATATAAAAAATCATATCGTTATCTGCTGGCACTACGGCAATAGGGTGACTTAAGAGATATTCGCGGATTTTGGGTTTCATTTCTTTTGTAATATTGGATAGTACCTCTAATTTCTTAGACGCATCCCCTGCTATTATTCCCGCGGCAACAGAAGCTTCGATTCCCTTTAAACCGTTAGTATTTGGGACAACAACACTTTTTACATTTTTGATTATGTTTCCGCTGACTTCTATTCTACATTGTTCGGGTAGTTTTCCCAAAAGTTCCATTGCCTTTGCGGCTGCATAGGCGATGGAAATCGGTTCTGTGCAGCCCATAGCCGGCACTAATTCTTCCCGTAAAACTTTTAAATAGGATTTATATTGAGCATCATCTTTTTTCATAAGTACCCCCTGATTTATATTTTATTGAAAAGGTTTTCGTAACATTTTCAATAAATTTTTTTGACTTTTACTTTACAATATTTTTCATCTATCATTATATCACTCCACTTGTTTAAAAATCTATTAATTTTTGTTGAAAATTTCCTGATTTCGAAGCGGCAGTCCAAATAATAAATTGTATAAATACTGTAAGTAAATAGTTCGAAAAATTTGGTAATTTTTTTAATAAAATAATTGCAAAATTAATTAATTTAGTATATAATATATCTAATAAGATAAATTTGTTAACTTTTACTGCTATTTATTTAAAGACTTTTCTTATATATTTATACCTTATATTATATCTTGTAAATTTTCTAATTTTAATAATTTAAGTATTACTAATTTGTGATATTATTTTTTTTAACTTAAATATTTTTCAATTTTTTCCAAATGATTTTAATGATATTGATTATTATTTTTATTAAAATAATAAATTTTATAGGGCATTAGTTAACATTTTAACAATAAATTTAATATTTGCTTAATTCTGAAATTCAGAGAAGCGGGGGAACCAATTAAATGGGGTGAATCCATATGGTAGGGCAAGCCCTTTTGCCCGAATCCGACAGCTAACCTCGTAAGCACTAAAGGGGAAGTAATTCTTATATAAAGACTATGCTTCCATAGTCTTTTAATTTTCCCTCATGTTTTACAACCCATAGGAAAATCTTAAATTACCTTAATGTGAACTTTTCATAAAATGGATTTCCAAGAAAGGTTTCCTCAATATACGACTTTTTAATAAGAGCCCTTTATAAGTAAATACCGGTTTAGATTATGACAGAAAATAAATTTAAAGGAGGAAATTGCATGAATAAAAAAATACGATATTCAGTGTTAGGAGCAGGAAATGGGGGCATAGCAATAGCCGGATATATTGCTATGAAAGGATATGAGGTAAATTTATATAATAGAACTGAAGAAAATATAATGTCATTAATCAAGAATCCAATTATACATTTAACCGGTGAGATAGAAGGTTGCGGACGGTTAAACAAAGTTACTGATAATATAAGGGAAGCTATAGAGAATACGGATATAATTATGGTTACGGTTCCTGCTGTAGGTCACAAATTTATTTCTCAAAACATAGCACCTTACTTAGAGGATGAACAGATTATAATATTGAATCCGGGAAGAACAGGGGGAGCATTAGAAGTATATGAAAATATCAGAAATTCCGAATGCACTGCTCAAGATGTAGTCGTAGCAGAAGCTCAATCCCTTATATATGCATGCAGGATAACCGGAAACAATGAAGTTCATATATTCAAAAGCAAAAAAGAGGTATCTTTATCAGCCATACCTGCGAGCAGAACCGAAGAAGTAATTTCAAAAATTTCACCCATATTTTCTCAATTCATACCTGCCAAGGATGTAATGGAAACAAGCTTAAATAATTTTGGAGCCATATTTCATCCGGCACCTACTTTATTAAATAGCGGTCATATAGAAAGAGGCATAACGTTTGATTATTATACTGAAGGAATAACTCCATCTGTAGGAAGGTTTATTGAACGGATGGATAAAGAGAGAATGGAAATAGCTGATAAGTTAAACATAGATACTATGTCTGCAAAAGACTGGCTATATGAAACTTATGGCTCAAAAGGAGATACCTTATATGATGCTGTTCAAAATAATCCGGCCTATAAAGGGCTTAAATCTCCTAAAGGTCTTAATATCAGATATATTTACGAAGATGTTCCTTGTAGTCTTGTTCCCATGTCATCTTTAGCAAAGCAATTAGATATAGAGACTCCGGCAATAGATTCAATTATAGTTCTTTCAGAAATAATTACCGGAAAAAATTTCTGGGAAGAGGGAAGAACAGTTAAAAAATTGGGATTGGAAGGACTGGATAAATTTCAAATACACCATTTGGCCAGAACGGGAAAATTATTAGATAATAAAGAAGGAGTGGTTGCCTAATGAAAAAAATGTCTCTTTGTACAATAGGAAATTGTGTGCATGTAGCCGGTGTAATGAACTTTTCTGCTTTAGCGGAGAGGGAAGGATATGAAGTAGATTTTATGGGAATATCTTTACCTATTGATGATGTGATTGAAAATGTAAAATGTTCCGATCCGGATGTAATAGGGTTAAGCTATAGATTAAGTCCGGAGCCTTTGGAAGCTATTCTGAATGAGTTAAAAGAGAAATTGGAGAAATCAGATTTGAAAGATAAGATATGGCTCTTTGGGGGAACGGAACCGACAGGGAAGGTAGCCGAAAAAAGTGGTATATTTAAGAAAGTATTTTATGGAGGTGAAGACGTAGACGAAGTAATATCCATTTTGAGAAATAAAAAATTAAGAGTGGAGGAAACGTATCCCAGAGATTTAATATCAAGGATTAATTGGAAATATCCATATCCTGTACTAAGACATCATATAGGACTTTCATCGGTTGAGGAAACTGTCAGAGCTATTGATAAAATATCGGATTCAAAGGTTCTGGATGTAATATCCATTGCTCCGGACCAAAATGCTCAGGAATACTTTTTTGACCAGGACAAAATGGATTCGAGGTTAGATGGAGCAGGAGGAGTTCCGCTAAGGACAAAAGAAGATTTCTCGAAGTTATATGAAGCAGCTCAGAAGGGGAATTATCCTCTGATGAGATGTTATAGCGGAACAAAAAACTTGATTAAGTACAGTGAAATGCTTCAGGAAACTATTCATAATGCCTGGTGTGCTGTCCCCTTGTTCTGGTACAGTGAGTTAGATAAAAGGGGACCCAGAGAAATAAAAGAAGCAATAAGGGAAAATCAAAAAGTTATGAAGTGGCATGGCCAGAGAAATATACCTGTAGAGGCAAACGAATCTCATCATTGGAGTTTGAGAGATGCTCATGATGCTGTAGGAGTGGCTACGGCTTATTTGGCAGCCTATAATGCAAAGAAAATGGGAGTAAAAGATTATATTTCACAATATATGTTTAACGTTCCTGCGTCAATATCTCCTAAGATGGACTTAGCCAAGATGTTAGCAATGATAGAGCTTATTGAAAGCTTAGAAGATGAGAATTTTAGGGTTTACCGTCAAGCAAGAGCCGGCCTCGCAAGTTTTCCTACTAACCTATACCAGGCAAAAGGACAGTTGGCATCATCTGCTTATCTATCTATGGCTATAAAACCTCATATATACCACGTAGTAGGATATTGTGAAGCTCATCATGCGGCAACAGCAGATGATATAATAGAATCCTGTATGATAGTTAGGGGAGTTTTGAAAAATATATTCTTGGGAGATATAAATATGGTTGACGATATAGATGTTCAGAGAAGGAAGGCTCAGCTTATAAAAGACGGCAGCATAATAATAAATTCCATTAAGAGTCTATCTAACAGTTCAAAAGATCCTCTAACAGATCCTGTTATTCTTGAAGAAGCGGTTAAAATAGGTATTCTTGATGCACCTCATTTAAAAGGAAATAGTGCTGCATGCGGGAAATTAACTACAAGAATTGTAAATGGAGGAATGTACCCCTTTGATGAGAAATTGAACAGGGTAATTACTGAAGGAGAGAGAATTGAAAGAATAATGGCCGGAGATATTGATTATGAAATAAATATTTCATAAAAATAGCTATAGAGTTTTAAAATAAACTATTGACTTTTTTTTGAATATGAATTATTATGAATGTATAGTAATTTAGTATGAATTAAATTTTAAACGCTATGATCAAGGAAAGTATGATATGAAAGATATACAGAGAGGAGTTCAGATGGTGAGAGAACTCTATAGTTGGACATATCAAAAGTGCTCTTGGGAGTGTTAAGTCGAAACCGTAGGGAAAGTAGACTGTTACGGGATTCTTCCGTTATAGAGATAAGGCATGAAAGTGCCGGATTTAAAGATGGATGTTTGTTCATCTAAACAGAGTGGGACCGTGGAAGCAAAACTTCTGCCTCTGAAATTGTTTATTTCGGAGACAGAAGTTTTTTTGTTTCAATAAATTTAATGCTTTTTAGTAATTCATAAAATAATAATATTTTGTGAATGAAGAAAGGCTTCCATTGAGACATTAATATATTAAGGAAACCTTTCTTAAAACCCATTTTACGAAAAATCTATATTAAGATAAATAGGATTTTCCTGTGGGTTATAAAAAAGTTTAAAGGGCATAAATTTAGTATTAAAATATTAATTTGGAGGGATTTAAATGACAGTTGCAACAAATGTATTAGAGCTAATAGGTAACACACCTATCGTCAAATTAAACAAATTGGTAGGAAAAGATTATGCGGATATATATGTAAAACTTGAATATTTTAATCCGGGTGGAAGTGTTAAAGATAGGCCGGCACTATATATGATTGAAAAAGCTGAAGAGGAAGGAAAGTTAAAAAAAGGATATGTAATAGTGGAACCAACAAGCGGAAATACCGGAGTAGGTCTTGCCATGGTAGGTGCTGCAAAGGGATATAAAGTTATTCTTGTTATGCCGGAAACTATGAGTATAGAAAGAAGAAATTTATTCAAAGCTTTTGGAGCAGAGGTTGTTTTAACTCCTGGCTCAAACGGGATGAAGGGAGCGGTAGATAAAGCAGAAGAACTTGCAAAGCAAAATTCAAATTATTATATACCTTATCAGTTTGGCAATGAAAATAATACTCTTTCCCATATTGAAACTACAGCTCAAGAAATACTCAAAGATCTGGGAAGTAACATAGATGTATTTATTGCAGGTATAGGTACAGGAGGTACAGTTACAGGAGTAGGGGAGGTTCTAAAGGAGAAAAACAGTAATGTGAAAATAGTAGGCGTAGAGCCCAAATCTTCACCTTTATTGTCTGAAGGAAAAGCAGGTCCTCATAAAATACAAGGAATAGGAGCTAACTTTGTTCCAAAGATACTGGATCTTGATTTATTGGATGATATAAATACGGTATCTAATGAAGATGCCATTGAAACTACAAGACAACTGGCAAGGGAAGAAGGGATACTTGTAGGAATTTCATCGGGAGCAGCGGTCTATGTAGCACTACAATGGGCAAAGAAATTAGGAAAAGGCAAAACTGTATTGGCTATTGCTCCGGATAATGGAGAGAGATATTTAAGTACGGGAATATTTAGCTAAAATCAATTTATTTGTTGAAGTATTATTACCATAAAATTTACAAAACTAAAAAATAATACGGATTTTTTAAAATCCGTATTATTTTTTTAACTATAGGAAAATTCCATTTACCCTAATTTGGATTTTCCGTAAGATGGGTTTCAAAAAGTTTGGAGGAGTTAATTTATATTAAAAAAGAAACTTGCAATTTTAAATATGGTTGCAAAATTAAATTGTTAAAATTCATTAGCTTCATTCTTTAATTGATATTCAAACTCGTCTTTAATTTCTTTCAACAATTTTTTATTTAGAATTAATTTTAATCCTGTTAAAGCCAATGCCTCAGCTCCCAATAAAATGGCTCTGTCACCATCCTTTGAGCGAGCGGCTTCCCTAAATTCTATTGTATGTCCTACTAAATTGTCAGGACCTATTTTAACTGAAGGCTGAATAGTTGGAACTACATGACTGATATTTCCAACATCACTGGATCCACTGGCTTTATTTTCCGGCGAATGAATATCTAAACCAAAGGATTCTCAGATTTCTTTAAAAACATCGTCAAATTTTTTATTAGGCAGAATATTATCAACTGAATTTTGAAATTCAATAATATTTACCTTTGCTCCGGTAGCAAGAGCGGCACCATTAGCAATGCCTTTTATTCTTTGAGTGACTTTGTCGCATTTAATTTTTGTATCTGCTCTTATGAAAAAGCGGGCTTTGGCATATTCAGGTATAATATTAGGCGCATCTCCACCATGGGTAATTATTCCATGAATTCTTACATCACTTGTTACATGCTGACGCAGAGCATTTATCCCATTAAATAAAAGTATAACTCCATCTAAGGCATTAATCCCCTTTTCGGGAGCTGCTGATGCATGAGCGGATTTTCCTATGAATTCAAAATCAAGGGGATTTACCGCAAGAGATTTTCCTGTAGTATATGTTTTATTTCCGGGATGAACCATTAAACAAGCATCGATTCCTTTCAATAGATTATGCTTTACAAAACTTCCTTTGGCACTTCCGTTATTTCCTCCTTCCTCGGCAGGAGTGCCTAAAACTACAACTTTTCCTCCCGTTTCGTCCAATACTTTTCCTAAAGCAATTGCTGCCGCGGCACTACTGACTCCTATGATGTTATGGCCGCAAGCATGACCTAATTTAGGAAGTGCATCATATTCGGCTAAAAATCCAATGGTAGGACCCGATAAATGAGAAGATTCCTTTTTTGCAATAAATCCTGTGGGATGACCTGCTACATTTTTTTCTACGTAAAAACCTTCTGATATTAAAAGCTGTGTCAATAGATTACTGGCCAAGATTTCCTCATTTCCTATTTCAGGGTGATCGTGAATCTCGTGACTTATGGAAATATACTTAGAACTATTGGATTCTACATCTTTTAAAATCCTTTGTTTTATTTCTTCTGACATTTTAAGCATCACCTTCTTTTGACATATTATGAAAATGAAAAACCTCTTCTTAATTTAAAGTAAGAAGAGGTTTATATCAAAAGATGATACGTTCGCTCTTCTTATCTTCCAAGCTATAAAGCTTGCTGGAATTGGCACAGCATTCTCTAATGAAAAGAATCCGCTGCCGAAGTTTCATAGGGCCAGTCCCTCCACCTCTCTGGATAAGAAGTTTTTCATATTCAATTATTAATAATAAATTATACGAGCATTATTTAAAAATGTCAACAAATTTTTTTATAATACATCGTCACTTTACTTTATAGCATATAAGGCTTAAATAGGGTATAATGGATTAAATAACAAAATAATAAGAAATATTTTAAGTACAATTTTATGTGGCAGCTAAACGTTAAAATATAAAATTTAATGTTTAGCAAAGAAGGAGAATAAGATAAGTATGAAAAGGAACAAGGATAAAGTATATAATTTTTTAAAAGTTATGTCTTTAGATTTGTGTAATAACAAAAAGAGAGGTGTAACTGCCAGCGAAATATCAAAAGAATTAAATATCAAAAGAAATGTTGCAAGTCATTTGCTGAATGAATTGTATATGGAAGGCAAAGCAATAAAAATTAATACGAGACCTGTTTATTTCATAGACAGGGATGCCTATGAAAATAATTCTATATTGCAGAAAACGGTTGGTCATGTGGAAATCGGAAGAGGAACGGCAGTTGAAAAATACGATCCCTTTGACAAGATAATAGGAAGTCATGGAAGTCTTAGAGAACAGGTCAAAATGTGCAAGTCGGCTGCTACATATCCTCCTGACGGTCTTCCTCTGCTTCTTATAGGAAATAGCGGTACAGGTAAAAGTTTTATGGCACAAGTTGTATATGAATATGCAAAAAATAATAAAATAATAGCTGAAGATGCTCCCTATGTCATATTTAATTGTGCAGAATATGCAGACAATCCGGAATTGTTGTCGGCAAATTTATTTGGATTTGTAAAAGGTGCTTTTACAGGTGCTGATAAGGATAAAATAGGACTGTTGGAGGAAGCTAATGGAGGCTATTTGTTTTTAGATGAAGTTCATAGGCTGACTCCGGAAGGACAGGAGAAACTTTTTTTATTTCTTGATAAAGGAATATTCAGAAGATTAGGAGAGTCTAATAATTGGAGGTCATCAAAGGTTAGATTTATCTTTGCTACGACGGAAGAACCGTCTTTGAGTCTTATTAACACATTTTTACGTCGTATACCTTTAGTTGTAAGCATACCGGATTTGTTCGGAAGGCCTGTTCAGGAAAAATTGCAGATGATATACAATTTTTATCAGGAAGAATCAAAAAATATCGGAATAGATATTGTTGTCAGTAAACAGGTGATGGATGTTTTATTAAAGATCAATATATCGGGAAATATAGGAAAACTGAAGAATGCAATCAAATACAGTTGTGCGTCGGCTTATGGTGCATATGTAATGGACAGTGTTAAGATATTGAAAATACATTTATACGATTTACCTGCAGAAATTAAGACCAAAGTTGATTTTATTTTAACAGGAAGTATATTCAGCAGCATGTTTGTATCTAAAGATATACCTAAAGATTATGCCCCCAATGATATATTTGAAGATTCCACGATAAATAAAGAAACAGAGGTACTGCTTGATTCTATTCGGGATTATAAGAATAATAAAACCGATATACGGAATTTCAAGAAAAAAATGACGACAACCATAGATAAAGTTTTAGATAAAATTATATTTGAAGATATAGAAAATTATAATGACACTGTTTTTTATAATGAAACTAAGAAGGTTATACAGAATATTTTGAAAATTATGGAGAACTTATATGGAATCAGATATTACGGCAATGCATCCATCGTTTTTACATATTTGATAAATATAATGTATGATGGTATTACAAAAAAACTCGAAGGTAACTATGACTTTGAGGCTGCTTTGAATATTATAGAAGATGTTTTCCCAAAGGAATTTTTAATTGCAAAAAAGATGACAGGACTTATTGAGGTTAATCTTGATATGAAAACCGACAGATTAATATTAATTTATTTTACATTATATATAAATACATTTAACCAAGAAAATAACGGGGAAAATATTACCGCTGTAATTATTTCTCACGGATATTCTACAGCGAGCAGTATTGCAAGCGTTGCAAACAGGCTTCTGGGGCAGTTTATTTTTGAAGCTTTTGACATGCCTATAGAAATGTCTATTCAAGAGATTATGCATAAAATATGCAGTTATCTAAAGGGCATAAATACGTCTTCAGGGGTTATTATATTGGTGGATATGGGTTCTTTGGAGGAAATATACAGATCCATTGGGGATATTGTAAATGGAGATATAGGGATTGTGAACAATATTACTACTCAATTGGCCATAGGAGTAGGCAACAAGATAATAAGAGGAGAAGAATTAGAAAAAGTTGTATCGGAATCTGTAGCTGAAAATAATAATAGGTATAAATTTATTAAATATAACAGAAACAAAAAAGATGCCATAATCGTGACTTGTATGACCGGAATAGGAGTCGCGGTAAAAATAAGGGATTTATTTGCCAAATGCCTCATGGATAACAATATAGAAATAATTGCCTATGACTATAATAAACTTAAAGGAAATGGAACCGAAGATAAAATATTTAAGGAATATGAAGTAAAATTGATAATAGGGACGATTAATCCGGGGATTCAAGAGATTCAGTATTTGTCTTTGGAAGATTTAATACTCAGCAAAGGCTACAGTGCTCTTAAAAAGGCACTGAAAAATATTGCAGGTAAAGAAGATGTAGAGAAGATTAATCAGGCTATAGTAAAATTATTTTCACTGCAAAATGTTATAGAAAATATAACTATATTAAATTCCAACAAAATAATCGATCAGGTTGAAATTATAATAAATGATCTTGAGCGAAGACTAAAAAAGTATTTCACCAATGATTTAAAGATAAGTTTGTATATCCATATAAGCTGTCTTATAGAAAGATTGGTGATGAAGGAACCCATAATGTCATATAAAGGGATGGATGAATTTAAACAGTGTCATAGACAGTTTATAAATTATGTTGAGGAATCTTTTAGTGTCATAGCCGATGTTTACAAAATAGAAATACCTGTATCAGAGATTGCCTATATTTATGATATAATTAATTTAAAAATAAGTGATTTAAAGTTATAAAAAGTTGAGTAAATATTGAAATACTACAGTTTAAAGGTGTCTAATATTGAATTGAGGCACCTTTTTTTATTTGTTTTTTTATTATATTTATATGTTACACTGGTTGGTATGAATTTTGCGGTAGATAAATACCAAAAGGAGATGAAAATATGCCAATTGTATTGACAAGAATTGATAACAGGCTTATACACGGACAGGTTGCTGTATCCTGGTGTTCGGAGGTCAATGCTAATTTAATAGTAGTAGTTGACGACAAGGTTTGTGGAGATAAGACTCAGCAGCTACTGCTGGATATGGCTGCTCCTCACGGAGTAGGTACTCGTTATTTTAGTATTGAAGAAGCTATTAAGAAACTGCCAAAGGCGGGACCGAACCAAAATATTTTTTTAATAGTAAGAGATGTAAGCATCATTATTAAGCTTATTGAAGGAGGTATTCCTATTAAAGAAGTAAATGTCGGGAATATGCATTTCAAGGAAGGTAAAAAACAAATATCTTCTGCTATTTCAGTTGATGAAGAAGATATCAACGCTTTTAAAAAGTTGGGAGAGATGGGCATTAAATGTGAAGCTAAAAGGGTACCGACTGAAAACGGAACCGATATGATGAAATTAATAAAGGAGGCGGAATGATGTTATTAAAAGTACTGTTAATATCCATATATTCGGGGATATGCGGTTTGGATAGTGATAATGGTAATCTACAGATTTATAGGCCTCTTGCGACTGGGGCAATAATTGGGCTAATTCTTGGGGATATTCAAAAAGGATTAATTGTTGGGGGTACTTTGGAATTGGTATTCCTGGGAGTAATGGCAATAGGAGGAGCGCAGCCTCCAAACAGTGTCATTGGAGGAATATTGGGAACTTCCTTTGCAATACTGACGAATGTTGATGCTAAAGTTGCAATCGGAATAGCCGTACCATTTTCTATAGCCGTTCAGGCCATCAGCAATTTAATATATACCGCAAATGCCGGATTTATTCATAAAGCTGATAAATATGCTGAAAAAGGCGATACGAAAGGTATAGAACTAATGAACCTTGCCGGAATGATTCCAATGTTTACTTTCTTTTTCTTAATTGCTTTTTTGCCTTTATATTTTGGGGCAAGTACAGCTAAGGCGGTGATCGATTCCATACCTGCCGTAATCCTTGATGGTCTTCAGGTAGCCGGAGGAATGATGCCGGCCGTAGGTTTTGCCATATTGCTTAAAATAATGCTGAAAAAGGATTTGGTTTATTTTATGTTTCTGGGATTTGTGCTGGTAACTTATTTTAAATTATCTATAATAGGTGTTGCAATTATAGCGGTTATAATAGCGGCTTATACTTACTATAACGGAAGATCAGATGATGATGAAGATAAGGGGGCTATTTCGAATGACGGAATCTAATAATGAAAAAGGTTTATTAACAAAAAAAGATTTAAATAATATGGCGTGGAGATCTTTTTTCCTTCAATCCTCTTTTTCTTTTGAAAGAATGCAGGCGGGAGGATGGGAATATATTTTAATGCCGGCTCTAAGGAAAATTTATAAAAACAACCCGGAAAAATTAAAATCCGCATTGAAGGATCATTTAGAGTTCTTTAATATAAATCCCTTTGTCGTTACTCCTGTTGCAGGTGTTATAGCAGCTATGGAGGAAAAGGGGGAAGACAGGGAAGCCATACGAGGTGTTAAATATGCTCTAATGGGACCTTTTGCAGGAATAGGAGATGCTCTTATATGGCTTACGATATTTCCCATTTGCCAAGGGTTAGGAGCTTCTCTTGCTATACAAGGTAATTTTGCGGGGCCCATATTATCCCTTGTTTTGTTTAATGTACTGCATTTTGTACTCCAATTTGGAGGAATAGGATACGGTTATAGAAAAGGATTAAGTGCGTTGTCGAAACTTAGAACTGGGACAAAGCAACTTTCTAAATTGGCTTCCATTGTTGGTCTTACAGTGCTGGGAGCGCTGATTGCTTCGTATGTAAGCATGAGTACACCTCTTGTGATAAACGCAGGTAAAGTATCAATAAAATTGCAGGAAGATGTTTTGGATAAAATTATGCCAAATATGATTCCATTGGCTTTTACTTTTTTAGTTTATTGGCTTCTGAAAAAAGGGTTAAAGCCGTCTTATATATTTGGAATTATTATAGTGTTTGGAATAGTTACTAAGTACTTTGGAATTTTTTAGAAAATAAGGGACTATAGAATGGAGATATATAATGGTAAAATTGATAATTACAGGTCATGGCAGATTTTCCGATGGAATGTTGGACGGAATAAATTTTATAATGGGTATTCAGAAAGATATTATAAAAGTTGAATTTAATAATATAGATTTAGAGATATATTCAAACAAAATAGAAGATATTATTAAAAACTCAAAGGAAGGTACATTAATATTTACGGATATTATCGGCGGTACTCCATTTAGGATATCTACTATTTTAGGCATGAAATATGACAATGTATATGTTGTAACCGGAACCAATATTTCGATGATAATAGAATCGATTATTAAAAGAGAAGTAATGCCGTTAAAAGAATTAGTTGAGCAGATAACAAATGTAGGGAAGAATGCTGTTCAGGTTTTTGATAAAAAATCAATCACAGAAAAAAGCAGGAACATTAACAACCTTAATTGAAGCAGCAAACCAAAATTTTATAAAAAGGAGTGAAGCCTAAATAATATGAGGAAAATAATAAAAAATGCTCAAATACCTTTTAATGGTATGATGACGAAAGATAATGATGTCCTCATAGAAGACGGTATTATTAAATATGTGGGGCAACTAAAAGAAAAAGAATTTAAAAATAATGAGATAATAGATGCTTCTAATTATTATTTAATCCCAGGATTTATTGACTGCCACGGAGCTAATGGCTATGATGCACATGAATTGAAGCAAATGGCGATTGACTATGCGGGTAGAGGTGTTACCGGTTTTTATGTGACCATTGGACCTGAAAGCAATCAAGAATATTTTAGGATGTTTGAAGAATGTAGAAAAGCTTTTGGTTCCGATTATTTAGGAGCTTGTTTTTTAGGAATTCATCTTGAAGGACCATTCTTAAGTTTAGAAAAAAAAGGTGCTATGGACGAAAAAAAGCTTAAACAGGTAGTAACTCCCGAAGAAGTAGAAGAATTAATTGATGCAGGGGCTGATGTTATAAAGATAATAACAATATCTCCGGAATTAGAGGGAGCTTATGAGGCAATAAATAAATTTGCAGAAGCAGGAATAGTAGTTTCATTGGGTCATTCTATGGCAACCTATAAACAGGCCATGAGAGGTATCGAAGAAGGGGCTACTCAGGTAACTCATATGTATAATGCAATGAGAGCGTATGAACATAGAGAACCAGGCATCATGGGGGCGGCAATTCTTAGTGATGATATATATTGTGAACTTATAATGGATTGTGTCCATGTCAGTGAAGAAGCAATGAAAATATTAATTAAATCAAAAGGGACAGACAAAATTATGGCAGTATCTGATGGAGATATTAAGTTTGGGCATGATTCTTCTGACAGGGAAACTGAAGATTATATAATAAAGGACGGAGCAATTTATCTAAAAAACGGAGTACTGTATGGCAGCACAAGAGATGTGGCAGATCATTTCAAAACAATAATTGTTAAATTAGGGTTAGGTATACCTGATGCTGTAAAAATGACTTCTACAAATTGCGGAACACATATGAAGATAAAAAAAGGTAAAATTGAGAAAGGATTCGACGCTGATTTTAATTTTGTGGACAGTTCTTTTAAAGTCCGTAAAACCTTTATATCCGGACAAGAAATAATTTTATAACAGAAGATAAATTTTTAAAAATCTCCCGCTTAGAACTAAAGGCGAAGTTCTAAGCGGAAGATTTTATAATCCATAGGGAAATTATAATTTCCCTATGGATTTTCAGTAAAATGAGTTTCAATAGAAGCTTTTTATCCTATGGCAAACAAAAATTCCGCTTCACAAACTATTTGCCCGTCAACTTCTGCTTTACCCTTTCCTACGCCTATTGCCCCTCTCAGCTTGGAAATTTCTACTGTCATTAATAGTGTATCTCCGGGGACAACTTTTTTTCTAAATTTAACTTTATTTAATCCTGCAAGAAACGGGGTCTTTCCTTTAAAATTTTCTTGGCTTAATATAACTACAGCTCCTGTTTGAGCCATTGCCTCTATTATGAGCACACCGGGCATTACAGGATATTCCGGAAAATGGCCTTGAAAAAAATATTCATTAATGGTAATATTTTTATATCCAATTCCCTTCATTCCTTCTTCTATGATTTCTACTTTGTCGACAAGCAGAAAAGGATATCTGTGAGGGATGATATTTTTTATTTCAGTTACATTCAATACATTTTTCATTAAGAACACCTCACTATACTATATTTTGGAAAAAGAGAAAGAAAAATATTGATATTATATCTCCACTGATATAAAATATCTATAATATCCTTTAAAGGTTTATATGTAAACTTAACAATTAAATTATATTATAAAATATATCTTAATTCAAATATTTAAATTAAACATAAATTGGAGGTGCATATTTTGAATACTTTGTATCCCGTTGGAATTTCGGGAGTAGGAAGCTATGTGCCTGAAACGACACTTACAAATTTTGATTTGGAAAAGATGGTGGATACATCTGATGAATGGATAAGGACAAGAACTGGAATTGAATCGAGAAGAATCGCCGATAAAAGCATGGCAACATCTGATTTGTGTACTTTTGCCGCTCAAAAGGCAATGAAAGATGCAGGCGTTGAACCTGAAGATGTTGATCTTGTAATTATAGCAACAGTTACGTCTGATATGGCATATCCTTCTACAGCATGTTTAGTCCAGAAAAATTTAGGGCTGAAAAATGCAGCTGCATTTGACATTTCTGTAGGTTGTTCAGGATTTTTATATGGACTTGCTATAGGTTCAAATTTTATTAAGACAGGAGCTTGTAAAACTGTATTGGTTATTGGAGCTGAAATACTTTCAAGAGTTCTTAATTGGACTGACAGAAGTACGTGTGTTCTTTTTGGAGATGGAGCAGGAGCATGTATTCTTCAAAGATGTGAGGAAGGCAAGGGAATCCTTGCTTATAATTTAGGGGCAGACGGAGCAAATGGTCATTTTTTGACTCAGCCTGCAGGCGGTTCGAGGATGCCCGCAAGTATTGAAACTGTTCAGAAAAAACTTCATACGGTACATATGAATGGAGGAGAAGTGTTTAAATTTGCGGTGAGATCCATGGAAAAAACTGCCCTTGACACATTAAATGATGCGGGAATGTCCTTAGATGATATAGATTTTCTTATTCCTCATCAGGCTAATATAAGGATTATAGAGTCTGTTGCCAAAAGACTTAAGGTACCAAAAGAAAAGGTGTTTATAAACTTAAATAAATATGGCAATATGTCTTCCGCATCAATTCCTGTAGCCATTGATGAAGCTGTATCCAAAGGATTAATTAAGAAGGATGACATAGTTCTTTTGGTTGCTTTTGGAGCGGGACTTACTTGGGCTTCCGTAATTTTAAAATGGTCTAAATAAAAGGGGTGTTTATTTTGTTTAATACGAGAGTATGTGAAATTTTAAATATAAAATATCCTATTATACAGGGAGGAATGGCATGGGTTGCTACTCATAGTTTAGCAGGAGCGGTATCAAACGGAGGAGGACTTGGAATTATAGCGGCAGGGAACGCACCTAAGGATGTAATTCGTGAGGAAATAAGAAAAACTAAGGAAATAACGGACAAGCCCTTTGGAGTTAATATAATGCTTATGTCTCCTTCTGCCGAGGATATAGTAGAATTGGTTTGTGAAGAAAGAGTTCCTGTTGTGACCACCGGAGCAGGAAATCCGGGAAAATATATAAAAAAATTTAAAGAATATGGAATAAAAGTTTTACCTGTGGTTCCTTCGGTAGCTTTAGCTAAAAGACTGGAAAAAGAGGGAGTAGATGCACTGATAGCGGAAGGTACGGAAGCAGGTGGGCATATTGGAGAACAGACTACTATGTGTCTTGTTCCCCAAGTAGTAGATGCAGTAGATATTCCGGTAATTGCGGCGGGAGGAATAGCTGACGGAAGGGGATTTCTGGCAGCTTTAAGTTTAGGTGCCGAAGGTATCCAAATGGGAACAAGATTTGTATGTTCTACAGAATGCAGTACCCATGAAAATTATAAAGAAGCAATACTGAAAGCCAAGGACAGAGATGCTATAGTTACGGGAAGAAGTACAGGATATCCTGTAAGAGTATTGAAAAATAAATTTGCAAAGGAATATTTAAAACTTGAAAAAGAAGGGGTTCCCTTTGAAAAATTGGAAAATTTAGGCGTAGGCAGACTTAGAAAAGCAGTGGTTGATGGAGATATTCCAAACGGTTCTTTAATGGCCGGACAAATAGCGGGAATGATACATGATATAAAACCATGTCAAAGGATAATTGAAGACATAGTTAGAGAAGCTGAAGAACAGCTAAATATGTTATCGAAGAGAAATGGGGAGGAATAAAAGATGGGGAAAGTTGCTTTTATATTTCCCGGGCAAGGAGCACAATATGTAGGAATGGGAAAAGATTTTTATGAAAGATTTTCTGTTTCCAGGGAAGTCTTTGACGAGGCAGATGAATCTCTCAATATGGGTTTAAGTTCTCTGTGTTTTGAGGGAGACGAGGATGAATTAAAAAAAACAGAAAATACTCAACCTGCTATTCTTACAACCAGCATTGCAATATTAAGGGCTGTAGAGAAAATGGGGATTGACTGTGATTATACAGCAGGTTTAAGCTTAGGAGAATATTCTTCTTTAGTAAAAGCCGAATCTATTAGTTTCTCAGATGCAGTAAAAGTTGTTAAAAAAAGAGGAAAGTATATGCAGGAAGCAGTTCCGGAAGGAAAGGGAGGCATGGCTGCAATATTGGGATTAGATAAAGAAGGTGTTCTTAAAGCAATTGAAGAATCAAGGCAGTATGGAGTAGTTGAAGTAGCTAATTATAACAGTCCTGAACAAATAGTTATTTCGGGAGAAATTTACCCTTTGAATGTGGCGTGTGATAAGGCAAAAGAACTTGGAGCTAAAAAAGCTGTTATTTTGCGTGTAAGTGCACCTTTTCATTGCAAATTGCTGGAACCTGCCGGAGAAAAGTTAAAAGATGAATTAAAAAATATAGATATTTTCCCATTGAAAAAAGAAGTCATTGCTAATGTGGATGCAAAACCTGTTAAAAGAGAATCTATAATTTCAAATCTTATAAAACAGGTAAGCAGTCCGGTTTTGTGGACTGATACCATATCTTTTATGTTAAAAGAAGGAACAGATACTTTTGTAGAGATAGGACCTGGGAAAAGCTTGACAGGCTTTGTAAAGAGAATAGCAAAGTATGAAAATGTAGAGGTAAATGCTTATAATGTCAGTAATATAGAGGAATATAACGAATTGTGTGATTTTTTTAACAAAAGGAGGTATTAGTTTGACTATTAATGGTAGAAATGCTATAGTTACAGGAGGTACAAGAGGAATCGGAAGATCGATAGCTTTGGGACTTGCACGAAATGGCGTAAATGTAGCAATAACATATATCTCTAATGATGATAAAGCAAAGGAGGTGATAGATGAGATAAAGAAATTTGAAGTGAAAGGAATAGCTGTAAAAGCGGATATTTCAGAAGAGAAAGATGTAAAAAATATGGTTGAATTGGTACTAAAACAATTTGACTCTGTAGACATATTGATAAACAACGCAGGAATTACAAAAGATGGTCTTTTAGTGAGGATGAAATCGGAGGATTGGGATTCAGTTATCAATACTAACCTGAGAGGAACATATCTTGTTACAAAGGCGGTGTCAAAGAACATGATACGACAAAAGTCTGGAATAATTGTAAATATTGCGTCTGTAGTTGGATTGACGGGTAATGCCGGACAAAGTAATTACAGTGCTTCTAAAGCCGGTATTATAGGTTTTACAAAAACGGTTGCGAAAGAACTGGGAGGCAGGGGAATAAGGGTTAATGCTGTCGCACCGGGATTTGTAAAAACGGATATGACTGAAATTTTAAAAGATGATGTGAAGAAAAAGATGATTGACTCAATACCTCTGAAAAGATGTGCCGAACCGGAAGACATTGCTAATGCAGTTTTGTTTCTGTGCAGTAGGGAAGCCAGCTATATTACCGGTCAGGTAATAAATGTGGATGGCGGAATGGTAATGTAAAAGCATAATTGATATGAAGGAGGAAATTTATATGAATGTATTTGAAAAAATAAGGAATATTATTGCGGAACAACTTGAAATAGATGATTCGGAAGAAATAACCCTTGAAACTTCTATTATGGGAGATTTAGATGCAGACTCCTTGGATGCCGTTGAAGTAATGATGGGAATTGAAGATGAATTTGACATTGAGATTCCCGATGAAGATGCGGAAAAGTTTAAGAATATAGGAGATATTGTTAATTACGTGCAATCCAAAATAGCTTAAGGTTTAGGGGGGAATTTAGTTGAGAAGAGTAGTTATAACCGGTATTGGCCCTATAACTCCTATAGGCATAGGAAAAGAGAAATATTGGAATTCTTTAATAGAAGGGAAATCCGGTATTGGAAAAATTACATGTTTTGATGCTGAAGATTTTTCTGTTAAAATTGCAGGACAGGTAGATGATTTCTGTCCTGAAGACTACATGGATAAGAAGCAGGCCAAAAAAATGGACAGATTTGCCCAATTTGCAGTAGCAGGGACTGAGATTGCCATAAAAGACAGCGAAATGAATTTGGACAAAATTGATAAAAAAAGGGTTGGAATTATAATAGGTTCAGGGGTAGGAGGAATACAAACCTTTGAGAAAGAGCATACAAAATTGTTGGAAAAAGGTCCAAAAAGGATTAGTCCTTTTTTTATACCTATGATGATTTCTAACATGGCTCCGGGACAGGTATCAATGTTTTTTGGGTTCAAAGGACCTTCCCTTGATATTACTACAGCGTGTTCTTCCGGGACTCATGCAATAGGAGAGTCCTTTAGAATGATACAGAACGGTACAGCCGACATTATTATAACCGGCGGAAGTGAAGCATCCGTATGCCCTATGGCGGTAGCAGGGTTTTCTTCTATGAGAGCATTGTCCACAAGAAATGAAGAACCTGAAAGAGCAAGCAGGCCTTTTGACAAGAACAGAGACGGTTTTGTTGTAGGAGAAGGAGCAGGATTAATTGTACTGGAAGAACTGGAGCATGCGTTGAAAAGAGATGCTCATATATATGGAGAAATAGTAGGATATGGAATTACTTCAGATGCTTATCATATTACAGAACCGGAACCTGATGGAGAAGGGGCGGCAGATGCGATGAGACTGGCATTGGAAGACGGAAAAGTTGATTATAAATCCGTAGACTATATTAATGCTCATGGCACCAGTACTTACTATAATGACAAGTTGGAAACTTTAGCCATAAAGAAGGTATTTAAAGAGCATGCTCATGAAATCTCAATAAGTTCAACAAAATCTATGACAGGACATCTTTTGGGAGCAGCGGGAGGAATTGAAGCAATAGCTACTGTTTTGACTGTAGAAAGGGGAATAATTCACCCCACCGTTAATTATGAGTTTCCTGATGAAGAATGTGATCTTGACTATACTCCCAATAAAAGCAAAATTAGAGATGTAAAATATGCCCTATCTAATTCTTTTGGTTTTGGTGGTCATAATGGATCAATACTTATAAAAAAATTTGAATAATTTATGCTGCCTCCCAATTGAATTCGGGAGGCATTTTTGTGATATAATATATGTTATGTGTTTTAAGTATCAGTATGGAGTGATTTTATGGATATTAAAATACCTCAATATGTGGAATTTATATTAAACAGATTGGAAGAGGAAGGTTATGAATCATATCTGGTAGGAGGGTGCATAAGAGATATTCTTATGGATAAGGTTCCTCAAGATTTTGATATAACTACTAACGCTCTTCCCGAACAAATTCAGAGTGTTTTTAATAACATAAAAACTATAGATGTAGGGAAGAAATTCGGTACTATAATAGTTTTGTCGGAAGGACACCGGGTGGAAGTTACCACGTTTAGAGTGGAGGGGAGTTATTCCGATGGCAGAAGACCTGATTGGGTAAATTTTTGTACTGATATTAAAAAAGATCTTTCAAGAAGAGATTTCACAATAAATGCATTAGCATATAATAAAACAGAAGGAATAGTTGATCCCTTTCACGGAATGGAGGATTTGAATAATGAAATTATACAAACCGTGGGGGATCCTGAAGAGAGGTTTAAAGAAGATTATCTTAGAATATTAAGAGCTATAAGATTTTCTTGTGAGCTGAAATTTAAAATAGAAAGAAAAACTTATTTATCCGGGAAGAAAAACGCGGATAAAATTCGAGATATTAGCATGGAAAGGATACAGAAGGAATTTTTCAAAATGCTTCTTTCAGAGACTCCTTCAACCGGAATAAGGTTAATGGAAGAAATGGGAGTTCTTAAAATAATAATCCCCGAGATTATTCCTGCCATAGGATTTGACCAAAAAAATCCTCACCATGATAAAGATGTATATAACCACATTCTTTGCGTATTGGATAATACTCCTTCTGTACTCAGCATACGTTTGGCCGCACTTTTCCATGATATTGGGAAACCTTATACTTTTACTGTTGATGAAAAAGGAATAGGCCATTTTTATAATCACGATAAAAAGGGAGCGGAAATAACTGAAGAAATATTGGAAAGATTTAAATGTTCAAAAGAACTTACAGAAGAGGTAAGAGAGTTAGTAGAATTACATATGAAACACGGCAGAAATTTTGGAGATAAAGGATTAAAAAGACTTATAAGAAGAATGGGGAAAGAAAAAATATTTTCTTTATTTACCCTTCAAAAGGCAGATAAAAAGTGCAGCAGCGGAGATTATGAATTTGAACATATTATTCAAATGGAGAATCGTACCAAAGAAATAATTAAAAATAAAGAGGCGTTTCAATTAAAGGATTTAGATATAGATGGAAGAGATTTAATTAATTTAGGATATAGAGAAGGAAAAGTCATAGGAGAGATATTAAATTATTTATTGGAAGAAGTTATGGGGAATTCAAAATTGAATAAGAAGAAAAGTTTAATAGAATTGGTTAATAGAAGATATCCCCTGAAATAGAAAAGTTTTGTTTCAAAAAATATTTGTTAATATAATTGGCTTGTGCTATGATAATAATGTTATATTTCTACATGGGAGGTAGAATTGATGGGTAGATTGTTTGGAACTGATGGAGTAAGAGGAATAGCTAACAAGGATTTAACACCGGAACTTGCCTTTAATATTGGAAGAGCAGGGGCGTATTTTTTGTCTAACGGCAAAAAGGGTAATATTGTTGTTGGAAGAGATACGAGAAAATCCGGAGATATGTTGGAGCAAGCCTTGACAGCTGGGATATTGTCAGTCGGGCTGAATGTTATATCCGTAGGAATAGTCCCCACTCCTTGTGTTGCTTATCTTACAAGAAAGTATAATGCTTTAAGCGGAGTAGTTATTTCGGCATCCCATAACCCGGTAGAATACAATGGGATCAAATTTTTTAATGAAAAGGGATATAAACTTGATGATAGTATAGAAGAGAAAATAGAAAGCATAATTTTAGATAGGGGTGTCATAGATTTAAGGCCGATTGCAGGAGATATAGGAGAAAAAATAGTATCTGAGAATGGAGCAAGAGATTATATAGACCATTTGAAAAAAACAATAGATACTGATTTGAATGGGCTTAAAATTGCCATTGACTGCGGAAACGGAGCAGTATACGATATTGCCCTTAAACTTTTTACAGAATTAAACGGAGATGTGGTAGTCATAAATCGTGAGCCAAACGGAGTCAATATTAACGTGAATTGTGGGTCTACTAATCCTGCTATGATTAAAAAATTGGTTTTGAAAACAAAAGCTGATATAGGGCTTTCTTATGATGGAGATGCAGACAGATTGATAGCTGTAGATGAAAAAGGGAATATTGTAGATGGAGATCATATATTAGCTATATGCGGAACACGGCTTAAAGAGGAAGGAAAATTAAAAAATAACGGGATAGTAGGAACGGTTATGACAAATATGGGTTTGGATGTTTATTTAAAGAGCAAAGGAATAAATATTGTGAAAACTAAGGTTGGAGATAGGTATGTAATAGAGGAAATGTTGAAAGATGGGTATGTTCTTGGAGGAGAACAATCGGGTCATATAATATTTCTTGAACATAATACTACGGGAGACGGCCTTCTTACATCGCTGCAGTTAATTGATACCGTGAAAAAGACAAATAAAAGATTATCCGAGTTGAATAATTTGATGGTTAATTATCCTCAGGTGTTAGTTAATGCAAAGGTGAAAAATGAGAATAAGAATAGATACCTTGAAGATGAGGTTATAAAAGAAAGGATAAGAAATCTTGAGTTTGAATTTAACGGAGAGGGAAGAGTTGTCATCAGACCTTCAGGAACGGAACCTTTAGTCAGAGTAATGATAGAAGGAAAGGATCAGAATAAAATTGATAAAATGGCAACAGAATTAGCCGATTTGATTGAAAAAAGACTGGGAGAAAAAGTTTGGGGATGCCAATACAACTAATTAAAAGGGAAGGTGAAAATAATGTGTGGAATAATAGGATATATAGGAGATAAGGAAGCTCAGCCCATATTGATTCAGGGGTTAAAAAGATTAGAATACAGAGGATATGATTCTGCCGGAATTGCAGTTATTGATAAAGGGAAAATAGACGTATTTAAATGTAAAGGCAGAATAGCAAACTTGGAAGAAAAAATCAAATTTAGCAAGATACATGGGAATGTAGGGATTGCTCATACAAGATGGGCAACTCACGGAGAACCTTCAGATATCAATGCTCATCCACATTTGAACCAAAAAGGAAATATTGCGGTGGTTCATAATGGGATTATAGAAAACTATCTGGAATTAAGGAAGAAATTAGCAGAAAAAGGATATACTTTTTTATCCGAAACTGATACGGAAGTTATACCGTCATTGATTGATTATTATTACAATGGGGATTTGAAAGAAGCTGTACTTACTGCTTTGAAAGAACTGAAAGGCTCTTTTGCTTTAGCTATCATGTCAAAGGATAATCCGGATGAAATAATAGCTGTGAGAAGGGATAGCCCATTAGTCATAGGAATAGGGAAAGGTGAAAACTTTATAGCTTCAGATATAACTGCTGTTATTAATTGGACTAAAGACGTTATAATAATAGAGAACAGTGAAGTGGCAGTAGTTAAAAAAGATTCTCTGCAGCTGATGGATTTTGACGGAAATTTAATTGAAAGAGAACCCTTTGAAGTGACATGGAATGTTGGGGAATCCCAAAAAGGCGGATATGAGCATTTTATGCTCAAAGAGATATCGGAACAACCAAAAGCTCTTAAAGATACTATATCTCCGAGAATAGATGAAAGCGGAAATATAAAACTTGATGAATTTCCTACAAATTTTGATAATGTAAATAAAATTTATGTTATAGCTTGTGGGACAGCCTATCATGCAGGATTAGTAGGGAAAAATCTTATAGAGAAATATGCAAAGATTCCTGTGTCGGTGGACATTGCTTCCGAATTCAGATACAACAATCCGTTTATCGATAAAAATACTTTTATGATAATTATAAGCCAATCTGGAGAAACAGCAGATACATTGGCTGCCTTAAGACTTGGAAGAAAGAAAGGGGCAAAGATTCTTTCCATATGCAATGTAGTAGGAAGTTCTATTCCACGGGAATCCGATTATTGTGTGTATACATGGGCAGGTCCTGAGATTGCGGTAGCATCTACAAAGGCATATACTACTCAGGTAGCTGTTTTGGCTATGATTTCTCTTTATATAGGAAAATTAAGAAAAGCCATCTCAGATGATGAATATACAAAAGTATTAAATGAAATAAAATCTTTTCCTCAAAAAGCTGAAAGTGTTTTGAAAATGGAATCTGAAATTGAAAGTATATCATCTTATATTGTGAATCAAAAAGATGTATTTTATATAGGAAGAAGTATAGATTATTATGTGGCAATGGAAGGTAGTTTGAAACTTAAGGAAATATCATACATACATTCTGAAGCCATAGCAGCGGGAGAATTAAAGCATGGTACCTTAGCGTTAGTTGAGGATGGAATTCCCGTTATAGCATTGGCTACTCAGAATAGATTGTTTGATAAAACATTAAGCAATATAAAAGAAGTAAAAGCAAGAGGAGGATATGTAATAGCTATAGCTAAAAAGGGAAATAAGGAAATAGAAAAAGAAGCGGATGTCGTGTTATATATTCCAGAAATAATAGATGAGCTGACGGCTCCACTATCGGGAATATTGCTTCAACTGTTAGCTTATTATGCAGCAAAGAAAAAAGGCTGTGATATAGATAAACCAAGAAATTTGGCAAAATCCGTAACTGTAGAATAAAATTATAAGGCTGTAGTATTTTACTCTATAATAATGAACTTTGTGAAACCTCGCAGTAGATACAGAATAATTTCTGATTTGTTGCGGGGTTTTTATCAAAATTTGCGGAGTATCACTTAAGCCAACTATGCTTTATCCTGGTACTATTTTATATCAAGATTATGATAAGTTTAATAAACTATATGGAACTAGAAAAATTGAAACAGTATTTTGGAATAAAGTTCATGCATACCCTATGCATTTATCTTATGATCAAGCAAAATATCTTTCTTTATTAGTTGAAAGGCTTCTTAACAATTATGAAAAGTATGATGTTTGTAGAAAAACAACTATTGGATATAATAACATATCTGAAAAAGAATACTTGAGCCTCCTTTTAAAGGGAGACGATTATTATAACTTGAGATTTATTATTGATGATAATGTTTTTAAAATGATTCGGGAAATAGAACAATAATAATTCCAGTGTATGAAATAGATAGTATTGAGATAATACTATACTAATTAATTAGGAGATGATAGATTTGTTGTATAAGCTTTCGGATTATATTAAGGAAAGTACAGAAACTGGAGTAGGATTAGCATTAAAGTATACTGATGAAAAGTATTTATTTTTCTTACCGGGTAAAAAGTATGAGAATATGAAAAATAATATTTTTTATGCAGGGATTGGAGGTCATTTAGAGGAAGGGAAGGATTTTGTTACTTGTGCGAAACGAGAAGTTAAGGAAGAATTAGAGGCTGATATACAACTAATTTCATCTGAAAAAACGTGGTATATGCATAGTGATGGTAAAATAGAGAATGTTGAAGTGGAGGATAATGTAAAACCTCTTGCGTTATATGATATGATTCATGCAGAAGGAACTCCAAAAGCAGGACAATTGTATAAAATAATAATATTTAATGCAAGATTAAGTACAGAGCCTAAAAACCTTCAAAAATATGAAGTTGGAGGAGTGATTGCTTTAACTAGAGAGCAAGTGGTTAAAAATGTTAGTTATAAGCCTACATTGAGAGAATTAGTAAATAATGGAGCTGATATAGTAGCTGGGTGTAAAAATTTAGATTTTGATAATATATATCTTTACCCCATTGGTACAGCAAAGGCATTAGGGTATATTTTGCAAAAATAAAATTTAGGCATTGAAAGGAATGTAGTTTTGTTTTTTAACTCTGCACTGTTGATATGGATTTATAATAGACTTTTATAATATATATAATAAAATGATTAAACTTTATTACAAAGTTACATCAATATAATCCCAACGCATCAAAGGAATATGAATTCAGTGGCAAAAGAGGACTATATAAGACCCAAAAAGGATATTGCTTAAATGCTGATGTAAACGGAGCATTGAATATACTAAAAAAAAGTAGCGTTGTGTGCATAAAAGCACTATATGGTAGTGGCGAAGTGGATACACCTGTTAGAATAAGGATAGCTTAGACTATAAATCTTCTGTACGAAGCCCCCACTTCTTATAAGTGGGGTGTAGTTCACTAATAATGCATAAAGGGAATATTGCCGATGTATACAATTAAAGTATATAATTTGTGAGAATTAGCAATACCCATAATTATAATATGAAATGTTAGGTTGCAGATGTCAGAGATTCGAAAGCTATGTAAGATTTCTATGATGCTAATCAGTATTTAGGTTAAATAAGTATAATTTTGGAGGGGCAGGTATGACAGATTATATTGGAGATTTAAGGAAACTAATAGGCACAAGACCAATAATTATGTGCGGAGCAAATGTTATTTTACTGAATGATCAAGGTCAAATTTTGTTACATCATCGTATCGACAGAGATTGGTGGGGATTACCAGGTGGAGCGATGGAGTTAGGTGAAAGCTTTGAACAAACGGCTAAGCGTGAAGTATTGGAAGAAGTAGGACTAATATGTAGAGATCTAAAACTTTTTAATGTTTATTCAGGAGAGAAATTATACTATAAATATCCGGACGGGAATGAAGTTTATAATGTTACTGCTACATATATATGTAAAGATTTTTCTGGAGAAATAGTAGTTGATCCGAGTGAAGGTAGAGATGCACGATTTTTCCCGTTGGATAAAATACCATCAAATTTGAGTTCTTCAATTGAAGAAATTGTGGAGGAATTCCTTTCAAAGTATCTGGCTGGAAATTAGAATTGTCATTCCGTCGGTATGATTTAAGTTGAGCAGCAGTTCCCGTAGTTCTACAATACCATCGGGGTCTAGTCCATTAATAGGTTCGTCTAAAATGAGAATATCAGGGGTTTTCAACAGTGCCATTCCCAATTTCAATCTTTGGGTCATGCCCAATGAGAAATTTTTTGCCAGTATGTTTTTATAATCCTGTAATCCGACAGTTTTCAGGGTTTGTTTAATCCGGCTGTCATTGTGAATTCCCAACAGGAATGCTTGCGCTTTCATGTTTTCAAATGCGCTCAAATTAAGAAACAATGATGGAGAGTTAATAACTGCAGAAACCTTGCTTTTGTGAGTATTAACTTTTCCAACGGAAACCGTTCCGTTATATCTTTGAATAAGTCCTGTCAGAATACGAAACAGGGTCGTTTTACCGGAACCGTTTTTACCAATCAAGCCGTAAATCTCACCTTTCTTAATATAAATTGAAACGTCACGTAAAACCGTGTTTCCGTTGTATTCTTTTTTGATATGCTCTGCTGTTAAAATGTAGTCATTCAAATTATTTTCCTCCAATCAATAGGGTTTGGGTGTAATTCTAAAATCCATGAAGCAATAGAGAATAAGCACAATAACGGCAATGGCTAAAATCGTGATTAAAATGCCTTTCAGCAACGATTTTATCATTCCTTTTTTCCACCTCCTTGACAGTTTCTTTACCGCTTCGGCTTCGTTCAAATTTTGCTTCGCATCGTTAATGGGTAATTTATCGTCCATTGCTTTCAACTCGGCTTTACAGCTATCACAATAAGCAAGATGTTCTTCAACTAATTTTTTGCTATCGTTACTGCAAACGCCATCGTGGTACAACGGCAGTAAATCTCTTATGATTTCACAAGATATTTTCATTTCATTGCCTCCTGTAATTGTTTTTTTGCTCTGTAAAAAATCAGTCTTGCCCAACTATCGGTTTTCTCAAATAATTCACCGATTTGAGAAAATGGCAGTTCTCCAAACACCCGTAAAGTAAAGACCTCTTTGTATGGCTCATTCAGATTATGAAGGAGAACGTGTAACCGCCTTGCCGTGTCTTTATCAAGGTAATCTCTTTCTAAATCCGATGTTGTATCCGGGAAATCCACATCTATATCAGGGCTTATCCACTTTTGCTTATTGGAAAGCGAGAATTAAGTATTTTTAGCTATCTGACAAAGCCATACATATAATTTACAGCTTCCGTTGAATTGATTTATATGCCGCATAGCCTTGAAAAAAGTTTCCTGTGTAACTTCTTCCGCAATGGCCCCGTTCCGGCATATGGTCAGCACATATTTATATACGTCGGAAAAGTATTCTGTATATATTTTTTCGAAGTCCCTCACTTTCTCACCTCCCGTCTATAAGACTTAGATTATATAAAAACGTTTCAAATTTTTTTATTTTCTTTCCATCTTATATTTTCAGATTTACTTGTTTCTTTAGGTACCAGCCATATATGTTCAAAGTGAACCACATCGGAGATACAGTGTTCCTCACAAATTTTTTGTATATGTCATTTGAAAAGTGTCGAAAAAAAAGAGCGAACTTGCCGCCCTTAAATTCCTGTGATTTTTTGGAGTTGTACAGAACAAAAATTTCTGATACATTTTAATGAATAATTCTGTGTGATGCATTAAGAAAATCAACTTAATAATTATCTATTTTGGTTCTATGCTCAATAATATCCGTTGCTTTCCCGACGCCGTCTTCTGCACACAGTTTTTCTCCAATATGTTTAGCATTAGCAATTATTTCTTGGCTATTAATAGCTTGTAAAATAGCCGCAGAAAGGCATTTTGCATCTAATTTTTTTCGTGGTATCGGTTTTGGTCCAACTCCTAATTGATGAACACGATTGCCCCAATAGGGCTGATCTCCTCCAAACGGTACTACAATCGTTGGAACACCCATCCGCAATCCGGTGGCCGTCGTTCCAGCTCCGCCGTGATGAACAACAGCAGCAACATGTTGAAAGAGCCATTCATGGGGAACAAATCCGACTTGATGGATATAGTCGGGTAAATGCTGTTCCTGCAAATTGCCCCATCCGGCAGAAAGAATAGTGCGTTGATTCGTTATTCGAAGACTCTCCAATACAATATCAAGAATTTGTTGAAATGAACCACCGACCATACTGCCAAAGCCAATATAAATTGGTCGGCTTCCTGTTTTCAAAAAGTTAACAAGTGTCTTGTCTGGCTTCCAATCAGTTTTTGAATCACGGACCCAATATCCAGTGATGTGTTTATCGTCATCCCATTCATCAGGTTTTGGTGCAACAATCGGGCTATATGCGTAAAGGGTAGGAATTGGCTTTCCATGTAAATTTCGATAGGGAAAAGAGAAAGGACGTATTTTTGTAAGCCCTAAATTTTTCCGCCAATCGTTTAGCAACCTTCGCGTAGCATGAGTCCAAAGAAAATCCCCGCAGGCAAATGTAAATCTATTATAGACAGGACCAAGAGGTAAACCAGGCGCTGTCATTGCCGGAAATTCTCCTGTCGGGTCTGCCGGAAAAAAGAATACACGAAAGCAAGGGATATTCAAGCTGTCCGCTACATGCCATGCCACAGCACCAAGCAACGAATACAGTATTGCATCCATACCTTTGCAGGCAGAAACCACATCGGAAAGGAACTCGTCTTTTATGGGATTTAATAATGTATCAAGATTATAGAAGTATTGAAATGGGGACACTTGTTCCCCGATCAACAATCGAATTACATCGACAGCATCCCCGGCCAGTGGTGCATATTCAAAGCCTTCTGACCTGATATATTCTTCAAACTTGTGAAATGCTGCTATTCGCACATGATGTCCCCGGCTTTGAAGCCGTTTTCCAAGGGCAATAAAGGGGTCAATATCCCCTTGAGAACCGATAGTTATAATTCCATATTTCATTTTAACTCACATCCTTTCGCTTTGCTCAGGTACAAATTGTAATGAAAACATATGTCAATACGGATTATCCTTGTAAATTGTAACTTTTGATGAGATATGAAAGTACCGAGAGATTCTTTGTGAGCAAGATTACTGTTGCAATAGTTGATTTGAATATGGTCCATGGCATCCTTTTAAACCATTTCGCTGTTTTTTTCAAGTTTTGCGTACATTTTTTCTTGTTGCTTTGTAGTAAATTGAAAGTAGATTTCTGTATTTGAAACGGACTTATGACCAAGCCACCACTGGAGTTCCTTTATGTCCATATCTGATTCGGCCAGGTGAACTGCCGCAGTATGTTTCAGGGTATGAAAGTGATGTTTGCTTTTATCGTCGATTTTAGCAAGCATACAATATTTTTTCATTAAGTAATCAAGAGTTTGCCTCGAAATGGGTTTATTTTTTTGGCTTTTGAAAAGCACTTCGGAGTTAGACGATATATTCGCTTCACTTATATATTTGTCTAAAGCTGCTTTTGTTTTACTATCAAGCCGTATTGTATTATTGCAGCTACCTTTAAGCCTTTTACAGTAAAGTTCCCCTTTCCCAGCATTATAGTCTTGCAGTCTTATTAGGGCTATTTCCGATGCTCTCAGTGCACACCTGTATGCAATCCTAAATATTGCCAAATTTCTTGTGTTATGAATGTTTTTTAAGTTGCTGATTTCCATGAAAAGGTTTCTTGTTTCTTGTTGTGTCAGATATTTTATTCGTCTATTGTAATTTTGCTCCATTATTTTCCTCCTAAACATAAAATGGTACAAAATAAATATTTTGTTTAA
>NZ_FMIF01000034.1:0-20501 GCF_900095615.1 Sporanaerobacter sp. PP17-6a
AAACAAAATATTTATATTGTTTTAATAAATAATATAGCTTTAAAAATTAATTGTCAAAAAACAAAGGCTGAGAATTATTAGACAATTTAAAACTTACTTAGGAGGAATGAAAATTATGGGCAAGAAGTTTAAAATTAAGTATAAATTATTGGTATCATTTATACTTATAGCTTTATTTATTGTAATAATCGGTTGTGTGGGAATTAATAGTATTTATCAGGACAATTTAAGACTTGCAATGATAATATTGACGGGCTTTGGAATTATTCTTTGTATTATACTCGGTTTTATGCTAAATAAAGATATTGTGGCTCCTATGATTCTCACCTCTAAACATTTAAAGATTGTTTCAAATGGAGATTTTACATATCATGTGCCTAAAAAGTATTTGGACAGAAAGGATGAAGTAGGCGATATAGCAAATTCTGTGGAAACGATGCAAAAAGGGTTAATCAGAATAATTAAAGATATTGTGGATACCTCAGGGAATTTAAGTTCGCTAAGTGAGGAACTTTCTTCATCTGTAGAAGAGATTGCAGCAAAGATTGAGACAATAAACGGTTCCACCTCGGAAATAGTAAAAGGTGTTCAAGATTCCAGCTCTTCGGCACAAGAGATAACTGCGTCCGTAGAAGAAGTGAATGCAAGTATTTCACAGCTTTCAAACAGAGCAGTTGAAGGAAATAATCATGCGAGTGACATAAAAGAAAAGGCTTTAAATGTTCAGAAAGAGGCTAAGAAATCCGTAGATAGTACGAAACAAATGAATGAAGAGAAAAAGAAAGCTATTTTAAAAGCAATAGAAGATGGAAGGGTAGTAGATAAAATAAAAATAATGGCAGATACTATTTCAAGTATCTCATCAAAGACTAACCTTCTTGCATTGAATGCATCTATAGAAGCAGCAAGAGCTGGAGAACATGGAAAAGGGTTTGCGGTAGTAGCGGAAGAGATAGGGAAGCTTGCGGAACAGTCTGCACAATCGGTATCGGATATATATGATACTGTGGAAATAGTTAAGAATGCTTTTATTAACTTATCTAACAATGGAAGTGAAATATTAAAATTCATGGAAGAAAACATAAATTTGCATTTAAATTCTTTTGCAGAAACAGGAAGACAATATTATGAAGATGCGGGTTTCTTAAGTGAAATATCAGAAGAAGTTGCTTCTATGACTGAAGAAATTAATGCAACGGTAGAACAAGTAAGTGAAGCTATCCAAGTTATGGCAAATACATCTCAAAAAGTATCGGAGGATACACACGAAATAGAAGACAGTATAAGTGATTCTTCCCAAGGAGTTGAAGAGGTTGCTCAAGTTGCTCAAGAGCAAGCGGAACTTGCACAGAAACTTAATGAAATGGTTAGAAAATTTAAAATGGATTAAAAATTTCAAAATATAAGAGATCAAAAGGACAGTTTTTTAAAAAAACTGTCCTTTTAGGCTGTATATAAAGTTTTTTCTGAGATAATTACAATAAAATTAATTCTTATAACCCATAGGAAAACATATTTTACCTTAATTTATATTTTCCATGGAATGGATTTCAAAAAAGGCCTATTTAACATATTGGTATTTCAATAGAAACCTTTTTTATTAAAAAAATATTGACATATAGGTAGAATTAATGTTTATAATAGAATCAATATAAGAAAAGCTTCTATCAAAGAATTATGAGGAAGCCTTTCTTGAAACCCACTTAACGGGAAATTTATATTAAGGAAATCTTGATTTCCCTATGGGTTATAAGAAAAGCTTCTATCGAAAAATTATATTATAAGAAAGCTTTTCTTGAAACTCATTTACGGAAAGTTCTTTTTAATCAGTATTTTATAAGTGGGAACTTTCTTATTCGTTATAAAAAATATTATTAATATTAGGAGAGAAAAAGAGTTGAAAATAAATTGGAATAGAAATTATACTACAATATCCGTGTATTCTTTTATAGTAATCTGTTGTAGTATTATATTTTACCTTATAATATCACGGATAAGTTCGCTTAGAGTTCATGTATCAAATGCTGTATCAGTGCTTCAGCCGTTTATTATAGGTTTGACGATCGGCTACCTTTTGAATTTTATATTAAAATTTTATGAAAAAAAAGTATTAACCCTTGGAACTTTAAATAAACTGAAACAAAAAAATAAAAGAAGGATAGGTATTTTGCTTACCTATGTTACTACTCTATTGATGTTATATTTATTTATGAATTTTATACTGCCTCAGTTGTCTGCCAGCATTGTAGGTTTAATAAACAATATTCCTTATTATATTGACAAAGGAGACGAGTTATTAAATAATTTAGTCTCACGCTTAAATATAAGAGAGGAATATTTAGATTTCGCAGTTGAAAAATGGAATGAATTTGTAAATTATATTAATAATGTTTCCGACGATTTGGTTCCTATGTTGGGCAATTTATTTAAAACAGCAATATCCGGTATTTGGAATATAATTTTAGGATTGATTATCTCCATTTATGTTTTAATTGATAAGGAAAGGTTTTTTGCTTTAGGGAAAAAAATAGTTTATTCCTTATTTTCAAAAACGGGAGCAATGGAAATCTTAAAGTTATTTTATAGAAGCAATAATATATTTAACAGATTTATAGGCGGAAAGATATTAGATGCATTTATTATAGGAATAATAACATTTATTGTTTTAACAATATTTAAAATGCCTTATGCTGTGTTGATTTCATTTACGGTAGGGATTACAAATGTTATTCCGTTTTTTGGCCCATTTCTTGGGGCTATTCCATCTTTTATAATAATATTTTTTGTTTCGCCAATAAAAGCGCTATGGTTTTTACTTATTATATTAATAATACAACAAACAGATGCCAATCTTATAGAACCTAAAATTTTGGGGGATTCTCTTGGAATATCGGCTTTTTGGATTTTGTTTTCCATTTTGGTAATGGGAAAGGCATTTGGAATAGTAGGAATGATTATAGGAGTTCCTTTATTTACAATAATTTATTCTATAATTAAGGATATTATTGAAGAAAGATTAAAGAAAAAAGATATGCCCACTGAAACATCGCATTACTTATAATTTTTATTTACGGAGGTGTATCGTTGATGATGCTGTTCCTTTATTTGTGGGAATTATGAAAAAGAGGAAGTTTGAGTTTTTATTGGGAATGAACAGGATTGTAAGGCCTTTATATGAAGGACTCAAAGATTATAAAGAGATTGAGGAATATAGTGAAGGTTCGTATTTTATAAATAAGAATTTTAAACCCTTTATATTAAATGATTTAAATTTTAGAGATATAAGGGGAGTGGATAGTAAAGACGTAGTAGATTTTGTGTTGAATGCTCGCATAAATGGATTCAACCAAATTCAGACGAGAGAAAGCATTAAAAACACATTAATCCAAAGAGAAGAGGAAGAAGATTTTATCATTGGGGAAAGAAACGGTAAAATTGTAGCTCAGGCGTGTATCCAGACTTATACTCCTAAGATTAATCAAATCGGAGGTGTTTATACAGTTCAGGATGAAAGAAATAAGGGATATTGTAAAGCAATTGTATCGGAAATATGCAGAAGGATAGTTGAGAGGGGAAAATTGCCGACTCTTTCTGTTGTAAAGAACAATTTACCTGCTGTCAAAGCTTACACTTCATTGGGATTTAAAAATTATGATGACTATCTCCTTGTTAGGTACAAGCAATCGGTTATATAAAAAATTTAATATACCTGAAAAAAGCAGCAATATAAATATAAATTATAAAAGGTTTAAATTTTATGGCTTATATATGATTTATATTGATGAAGGGATGAAAAGGAGAAAACTAATATGTTTGATTATAAAACCCTTGAAAATACAAATATTGAAATGCTTTATAAGGGATTTTTAGGGGCATTTTCCGATTATCAAGTTGAAATAGATTTGTCGCTTTTTGATTTTTGCCAATTGTTGCAAAGAAGAGGTTATGTTCCTGGGATTTCGATAGGTGCGTTTAAAGATGAGGAACTGGTAGGTTTTGTTTTGAATGGGCTGAGAAACTGGAGAGGAGAGCAAACTGTCTATGATATAGGAACAGGTGTTATAAGAGAATATAGAAAACAAGGGATAACGAATAATATGCTTCTAAAGGTTAAAGAGTTGTTTAACAAAAAAGATGTGAGCCGATACCTTCTTGAAGTAATCCAATCAAATACGTCAGCAGTACGGATTTATAAAAAACAAGGATTTAAGATTATAAGAAATTTGTTGTGTTTTGAATTGTATAATAAGGATGAGTATGGTCATAGTATGGCTTATAAGGTTGAACATGTCAATAGAATTAAATCTAACGAATGGAAATTGATGACGAGTTTTTGGGATTTTATACCATCATGGCAGAATTCTATAGATTCAATCAATGCTGTTTCCGATACATTCGTGTATTCCGTTGTTCGTGTTAATAACACAAAGATAGGTTATGGAATTGTTAGTAAAAAGACAGGAGATATTCCTCAAATAGCAGTAGACAAGAATTATAGACATAAGGGGATTGGAAGAAGTATCATTACGGATTTATTAAAAAATACGGAATCACAAAAAATTAGAATTTTTAATATAGATGAAGATTCTGAATCCATGACCAACTTTATATTTAAATCGGGATTTAAATATAAAGTTGGTCAATATGAAATGGCTTTGAAATTGTAATATTTTAGTCCATATAAGTTATACAATTTAATTTGATGATAATATAAGTTCTTGAAAGATAAAATATCGGAGGGAGTTATATGGAGGATTTCTATGAAACAAAACGTCTTGTATTAAAAATATTAGATAAATCTTATGCAGAATTAGTGTTGGATTATTACATAAGAAACGAATCGTTTTTAGAGGAATGGGAACCTGTAAAAACCCAAGGATTTTACACAAAGAGATATCAAGAAGAACAACTGGAAGGGGAATTAACTAATATCAGGAGAGGAAATTGCCTTAGATTCTGGATTTTTAAGAAGGAAGACAAAAATAGAATAATTGGTTCCGTTAGTTTTAATAATATCGTGAAGGGTTCTTTTTTATCCTGTCATCTTGGATATAAATTAGATAAAGATGAGATTAATCAAGGTTATATTACTGAAGCAATTCAAAAAGCAATTGAAATCATATTTAACGAAAAAGGTCTGCATAGAATTGAAGCTAATATTATGCCTAAAAACAAGCGTTCATTAAGGGTAATTCAAAAATTAGGGTTTTACAATGAAGGCATAGCGTATAAATATCTGAGAATAAATGGGAAATGGGAAGATCATATTCATATGGTTTTGTTAAATGGTAAGGTGTAATATTAATTTGAGTAGATTAATGGAGGAACTAATATGCTTAAATATACTATTTGTTTTATAAGACAGGGAGACAATATATTATTGATTAATAGAGAAAAACCAAGTTGGATGGGTAGTTGGAATGGTGTCGGAGGAAAATTGGAGAAGGGAGAAACACCTGAAGAGTGTATATTAAGGGAAGTTCTTGAAGAAACGTCTATAAGACTTCAAAATGTAGAGTATAAAGGAGTGGTGACCTGGGTAAAGGATGGAATCTTTAGCGGAGGTATGTATGCTTTTGTGGCGGATATCCCTAAAAATTTTTCTTATATAACACCAAGAAAAGTAAGGGAAGGGATTCTTGACTGGAAAAATATATCATGGATTCTTGACTCTAAAAATACGGGAGTTGCGTTAAATCTTCCTATGTTTTTGCCTAAGATGCTAAATGAAAATAATAAATATGAACATATATGTGTTTTTGAAGAGGATAGACTATTAAAAGTTAAGTCAATTTCATTAAACAGTAATTATGGATATGGACAAGCAAACTAATTTTTAAACTTAATTGGAGTGTGTGTTTATGAGACTTCATAGGCTTTTGGGAATTATTATGCTTCTTGATGCAAGAGGGGTAATGAAATCGGCTGATTTGGCTAAAATACTTGAAACGTCGGAAAGAACCATATACAGGGATATGAATATATTATGTGAAGCAGGAATTCCTATTTGTTCAGTTCCGGGACCGACAGGAGGATTTTCCTTTGTGGAAAATTATAAGGTTAATTCGAATATCTTGGATAGACAAGATATTATGAATATTCTCCTTTCAAGTATGGGCATTAGACCGGAAAGAAATACGGAAATGGAACAACAGATTAAAAATACCATTATTAAACTTGAAAATAGTGTATCGGAAGAACACAGAAAAGAGATTATTAATGCTAAGGAGAAATTTTTTGTTGATTCAGATCCCTGGTGGGGCAGGGAAAGCGGAAATAAAAATGTGGACATAATTAAAAAGTCTGTAATTGATCTTAGAAAGTTAAAGATAACGTATAGAAAATATGATGGGGAAACATCAGAAAGAATTATAAGACCTTATGGGATAGTGATAAAAAATCTTCAATGGTATGTAGTAGCTTTTTGTGAGACCAAAAAGGATATTAGAACGTTTAAGTGTAATAGGATAGAAAGTATTGAAGTAATAAATGAAAATTTTATTATGCCTTGTGGTTTTTCTTTAGAAAATTTCTGGGAAAAGAACAAAGAGCAGTTTGTAAATCAGTCATTATCTAATGAAGTTTATAATGCATATCCTGTAAAAATTAAATTTTTTGAAAAAATGGAAGCTTTGCTCAACGGTTTTTCTATACTTTCTCAGAATGAAATAGAGGGATATGAAATTTGTGATGTAGATATGATAAGCTTTGAAACTGCTTGTAATATGCTTTTTACTTTGAGTGATAGGCTGGAAGTTATAGAACCTGTAGAGGTGAGAGAATATATAATCCGAAAAGCTCAAAAAATTTTAAATTTATATAAACCATAATAAATTCCTGACATACAGATGGCAAGAATTATTTGATATAATTGGGTTACTAAATGAATGGAGGGAGATATTATGGAAGGAAAAGCAGTGAAAATCAATGGTTTTAAAGCTGTAGGGCTTACTTATTTTGGAGATAATAGTAATGGAGAAATCCCAAAACTCTGGGATGTATTTAATAAAAGATACAATTATATAAAAAGAAAGAGCCAATCTATGCTGTGTTATGGCATATGTGATGAAGTGGATTCTGAAGGAAAATTTCATTATACCGCTTGTGCAGAAGTAGATAGTTTTGAAGATATACCGGAAGGAATGGAAGGAAAAGTCGTTTCTGAAGGTAAGTATGTCGTATATACTTATTGCGGAGACTTAAAAAATTTAGGTGAATTTTATAACAGCATATTTACAAAATGGATGCCGGATTCAGGCCATGAGATGGATTGCAGACCTCAACTTGAACTGTACGACCATAGATTTATGGAAAATGGAGAATTTGACATATATATGCCAATAAAATAAAATTACTTTAATTTCAAATTATATTAAATAAAAAATTGAAAGGTTCAATGAAAATTAACTTATGGTTATAAATTTTCATTGAACCTTTTTTATAATCCATAGGGAAGCCATATTTGATTTAAAAATATATGTGCATAAAAATAATAAATATTTGAGTTATTATAAATATATTGGTATTCCTTGAAGCAAATCAATGGGAAAGGTCGAAGAATTAATAGAATAAAGTAAAAATATATAATAAGTTTTTATATTTAATAGTAAAGATTTATGTGACATATGACAAAATAATGAATTACTTGACATGGAAAATATTACGTTATAATATTTTATTGGTAATATAAATTTTTTTAAGGAATTGTGCAAATTTATGGAATTAAAAGACGAAATATATTTATATTATTTTGAAAATTCATATATAGAATGAACTCTATTATTGTACTAAGTTACGTGTTGATCGAATTGTTAATTTGAGAATTATTCATAAATCAGGGTGAGGTTGGTGTATATGGTTAAAAATAAAAGAGACATCGTGACATGTGAATATGGAGATATATTGGCTGAAAATATCGTAGATAATGTAGGGCAGCTTCTTATAAAGGAGTCTACAATAATTGATAAAAATATTAAAATGAAATTAATGGAGATGGGAGTTCAATATATATATGTTTATAAAAATCAAGAAAGTGAAAAAGAAGAAAAAATAATGAAAATCAATGATATATACGAGAAGGACAGGGTTATAATTAAAAAGACCTTTGAAAGATTATCACAGGGGAAAATGCTTGAGACAAGAGAGGCAAATGAAATTTCGGACGGATTATTTGAGAAAATAGTTAATGAGCCATTTATTAATAATTATCTTACTGACCTATATGAAAGGGACAGTTATACATATATTCATAGTTTAAATGTAGGATATTATTGTATGGTGTTGGGAAAATATTTGAAATTTTCTCATTACAATATGGGCGAAATTATTAAAGCCGGAGTTCTTCACGATATTGGTAAGATAAAAATTCCCTTAAAGCTATTAAATAAAAAAGAAAAGCTTTCAAAAGAAGAATTTGAAATAATTAAGCTCCATCCCCTTTTAGGATATGATATTGTTAAAAATGTAGATAGCATTTCGGAAGACGTAAAATTAGCAGTGCTAATGCATCATGAAAAGGAAAATGGAAGTGGATATCCAAATGGCCTAAAAGGGCAAGATATACCCCTTTATGCAAAAATCTGTGCTATCGCGGATATATATGATGCCTTAACCACAAATAGAGCATATAAGAAAAAAATTACTCCTACCCATGCTTTTAAAATTCTTAGATCAATGGCAGGCGATCATTTAAATGTTGAACTTTTGCTTATATTTTTGGAAAATGCATATAGATGCTATTTTTAGTGATAAAATAGATTAACTTTTTATATGATCGATGATATAATATAAGTTATGTGATATGTATAAATTAGCCAATAAGGATAAATGAAAACCTAATATTTATAAAATGATTTGTTGAAATGGATAAGTTCAACAATTTTTCTTAAATGGTAATTAAAATCTTTATTGAAATAATTTAAGATGGGAGGATTATAAATGAAATCACTAAAAGGTACAAAAACTGCTGAAAATTTGATGAAGTCATTTGCCGGAGAAGCTCAGGCCAGAACTCGATATACTTATTATGCATCTACAGCTAAAAAGGAAGGATATGTCCAGATTTCTAATATTTTTATGGAAACGGCAGAAAATGAAAAGGAACATGCTAAAAGATTTTTTAAATTTCTAAATGAAGATTTTAAAGGAGAATCGATAGAAATCAAAGAAGCTTCCTATCCTGTCAACTTGGGAAATACTAAAGAAAATTTATTGTCCGCGGCTAACGGAGAACACGAAGAATGGTCTCAATTATATTCTGAGTTCGGAAAAGTTGCAGCCGAAGAGGGATTTCCCGAAATATCTTATGTTTATGAGAAAATTGCAGAAGTCGAGAAACATCACGAAGAGAGATACAGGAAACTTTTAAGCAATTTAGAGAATAATTCTGTATTTAAGAAAGAAACAGTGAGAAGATGGAAATGTAATAACTGCGGATATATATACGAAGGCACGTCTGCTCCTGAAAAATGTCCTGCCTGTGCTCATCCTCAAGGATATTTTGAGTTATTAGCTGAGAATTATTAATTGTAAAATATAACAGGATATTATGTTGCTGACCTCATATTATTTGGATAATTTATATATGAGGTCTTTTTGCATAATTTGATTTATTTTTTATTGTGTCCTTATAAGATAAGTGGTACTATTAGTATAACTTTAAATTAAATAGAAGAGGTGTAGTGATGACTTTTAAAATTGTTGCCGATAGCAGTTGCGATCTAAACGAGGAATTGAAGAAAGAAATGAATATTTCTTTAGTGCCGTTGAAAATAGATATAGGAGAGAAATGCTTCATAGACGATGAGAATTTGAATATTGAAAATTTTCTTTATACTATGGGGAATAGTAAAACCGGTATCCGTACCTCAAGCCCATCTCCGGCTGACTTTATGAAGGCATATGAAGGAGGGGATGAGATCTTTGTGGTTACACTTTCGTCTCAATTGAGTAGTACTTATAATAATGCAGTACTTGCTAAAAAACTTACCCTTGAAAGTACAAAGAAATTTATCCATATATTTGATTCTTTGAGTGCATCCATAGGTGAAACATTAGTCAGTATGAAAATATTTGAATTGATACAAAAAAAATATGATAAATATGAAATAGTAAGAGTAGCTGAAGAATATATAAAGGAAATGAAAACTTATTTTATATTAGAAAATCTTGATAACTTAATTAAAGCTGGAAGACTTCATAAAATAGCAGGTCGCATTGCATCTCTGTTGTCGTTTAAACCTATTATGGGTTCAGATGGTTCTGGAAATGTTAAGCTATTTGATAATGTGAGGGGAGCTAAAAGAGCATTTAACAGACTTGTTGAAATAATAGGAGAAAATGGATATAAATTTGAAAATAAAATTTTGGGGATTGCCCATTGTGATGCATTAGAAAAAGCAGAAGCTCTTAAAGCAATGATAGAAAAGAAATATAATTTTAAAGAGATAATAATATTGAAAACAGGTGGATTAAGCAGTGCTTATGCTGATAAGGGAGGAATAGTTTTAGCATTTTAATAATGGATATGGCGAATGTCGCCTCTATTTCAAATAGATTCTAAAGGAAAATTATAATTTTGGATATTATAAGATTAAAATAGGTTGAAGGGGAGATTTAACATTGAATAATATAGGTGCCTTTTTTGATATAGATGGTACTTTGTATAGAAATTCTTTAATGATACAGCATTTCAAAAAATTAATTAAATATGAAATTATAGATCCCTCTGTATGGTATAACCATGTAAAGCATACATATACCGAATGGGAAAAAAGATACGGGAATTTTGAAGATTATCTTGAGGAATTGGCTGATTTTTATGTGAAAGGACTTAAGGGTATAAATAAAAATTACATAGATTTTGTATCAAGTCAGGTTATAAAATTAAATGGAGAAAATGTCTATAAATATACCAGACACAAAATTGAATGGCATAAGCAAAAAGGACATAAAGTATTTTTTATATCGGGAAGTCCTGATTTTTTAGTAGAAAAAATGGCATTAAAATATGGAATTACGGAATGCAGAGGAAGCAGATATATAGTAGATGAAAATAATAATTTTACCGGGGAAATTATAAAAATGTGGGACTCGGAAAATAAGCAAAACATTATTGATGAATTTGTAAGAAAATATGAAGTGGATCTTGATAAAAGCTACTCCTATGGAGACACAACAGGAGATTTGTCCATGCTTAGAATGGTAGGAAATCCGACAGCGGTTAACCCAAATTGGGATTTGCTTCAAGTACTTAAGAAGGATAAAGATTTATATAAGAAAATTTCCATTGTAGTTGAAAGGAAAGATATAATATATAAAGTAAGTCCAAATGTGGAAACTGTTTTTATATAGAAATTTTTTTGTAATATAGACTGTTAGAAAAGCAGGTGTTAATATGAAGAAGAAAGTTATAGTAGGGATGAGTGGAGGAGTGGATAGTTCCGTTACAGCTTATTTACTTCTCAAAGCAGGATATGATGTAATAGGAGTTACTATGACGGTTATTCCTCATGATGAGGTATATGATGAACGAGAAGGAGGATGTTGTTCTATTTCTTCAGTATATGATGCTAAAAGGGTAGCCGAGCAACTTAATATTCCTCATTATGTCATGAATTTTAAAGGAATATTTGAGAGAAAAGTAATAGATTATTTTATTAATGAATATCTGGAGGGAAGAACTCCAAATCCATGTATATCATGCAATAAATATATAAAGTTCGATGAATTCTTAAGAAAAGCTCAAGGGCTTGGGGCAGATTATATAGCTACAGGACATTATGCTAAGATAGAAAAAGACGAAAAAACCAACAGATTTCTTTTAAAAAAATCTGTTGATCCTAAAAAAGACCAGACCTATTTTTTATATACAATGACTCAATATCAATTGGAACATACTCTTATGCCCTTGGGGTATTATAATAAAGATGAAGTAAGAAAGATAGCGGAGAATATCGGGCTGAAGGTCTATAATAAGCCGGACAGTGAAGAAATATGTTTTATTCCTGATAATGATTATGGAAAGTTTTTAGAAAATAGGATTCCTAAAAAGATTACGGAAGGGTACTTTGTGGATACTAATGGAAATATATTGGGAAAACATAAGGGAATTGTTCATTACACCATAGGACAGAGAAAAGGATTGGGAATCGCGTTGGGCAAAAGGGTATTTGTTAAAGAGATAATTCCTGATAAGAATTTAGTTGTCTTAGGAAATGAGGAGGATATATTCAAAGAAAGGTTATATGCAGATGAGCTAAATATCATTCCAGTAAAAGAGCTGACAGAGAAGGAAAATATTACTGCTAAAGTAAGATCAACAATGAAAGAAGGGGAAGGAACAGTTACTCCTCATAATGATGGGGTAATATTGGAATTTCAGTGTCCTCAGAGGGCAATTACAAAGGGACAATCGGTTGTATTTTACAAAAAAGATTTGGTATTAGGCGGAGGCATTATAAAGCAGGTGTTTTAAATAGGGATTTTTCCAGCACCTAACAGGTGTTGGAAAAATCCCTATGTTTTGATATAAATATTAATTTTTCTTTTATATATTCTTTGTATTCTTCTTCAGATATTTTCCCACTGATTTTTAAATCATTAAGAATCACTATTAGGTCTATACATAGTTTTTCAATATCATTTTCTATTTTTCCCATGATATCACCCCAATTGTATTTTCATAATTATAAATTAGACAAATAATCTTAAAATCCTCCTTTTGTGCAAAAAATACATTTACCACTTTAATAAGTGAAATTAAAAGAATTTACTACGTAGAAATATAAAGGGCTGATTAGTTTTACGAAAAATTAAGAAATATTAAAAAATATTATTTTTTATCTATTTTATTAATATATATTCATTTATACCCATTATATAATTAAATTTTCATTAAATTAATATATTTAAAAGAAAAATTGATAAATATTAACAAGAAAAAGTTACAGATCATGATATTTTTAATATTTATATTAATATAAAATAATAAAAAATAAATAAAAATCAGAATTATTTATACTTTAAGAATATTAGTTTATGTGAATGAATAATAAATTAGTGATGCGCTTGATTGTAGTGGGATATTCAAAAAAACCTAATAAATATTATAAATACGGCAAACAAAATATTCTTATCAGATAAGAATATATATGCATATATTAGTATAAATATACTTTTATTATTTTAAATTTAAATGTACTATATCAACGTTGTCCGTTGACACCCATGAAAGTCGGATGATATAATACATTTAATTATAATTAATTATTATTAAGTATAATTAATAAAAGGGGGGTATATTTTAATGAAAAGAAAGATTTGTTTAATTCTTTGTTTGGTTCTGATCTTATCGGCAGTGTTATCAGGTTGTGGTAAAAAAGAAGAACCCGCTCCTGTAACGGGCGGAGAAGATGAAACGGAAGAAACCGTTGTCAATCCGGCAAAAACAAGAGACGGCGCATCAGATACTTTAATAATAGGGACTCATGAAACAAAGGGAGATTTTGTTCCCGGAATTGCAGGGGAAGTATATGACGGTTATGTTGTAGATTTAATCTTCGACGGACTTATCTCCAATGACAAGGAGGGAAATCCTACCTCTCATTTGGCTAAAAATTGGGATATTTCCGAAGATCATAAAACTTACACCTTTCATTTGGTAGAGGGAGTTAAGTTTACCGACGGTACTCCTTTGACAGCTAAGGATGTGGAATTTACTTATACGTTTTTATGTGACCCTTCTTACGACGGGCCCAGGTCTTCATATGTGGAGGATTTAGTAGGATATGATGAATACCATAATGGAAGCGCTACCAATGTGGCAGGAATAAAGGTTATTGATGATCATACCATTTCATTTACATTTAAAACCGCAATGATCACACATATCTGGGATTTAATATTAGGAATCATGCCTTCCCATATTTATGCTTACGAAAAGGGCAATATTCAACCTATAAAGGATAAGATGAATACTCCTATAGGTTCGGGAAGTTTTATTCTTGCAAAATACGAACCGAAGCAATATGTAGAATTTACGGCAAATGAGAATTATTTTCTCGGGGCACCCAAGATTAAAAAATTGATTTTGAAATTTACGACGGCTGAAACTCAGATGCAGGAGTTGGAAAAAGGAACTATTGACGTTCAGTTAGCCGTTCCTCCAAAAGAAGAGAATAAAAATATGGCAGACGATGCAGAATTTTTAAATATTCACAGTTTTCCTGACAACGGATATGGTTACATGGGATTTAACTTAAGAGACGAAAGACTTTCCGACAAGAGAGTTCGTCAGGCTTTGACCTATGGATTTAACAGGCAGCAGTTTGTTGACGTTTATTATCAAGGATATGCCGAGGTTTCAAATGTACCTGTTTCGCAGGTTTCATGGGCTTATACCGAAGATATAAATAAATATGAATATGATCCGGAAAAGGCAAAGGCCCTTCTTGACGAAGCAGGATGGAAGCCGGGGGCAGACGGCATCAGGGAAAAAGACGGCAAGCGTCTTGAATTTGTATGGGATACCTATACGGACAGTAAATACGTTGAAACTTTAATACCTATGCTTAAAGCCGATTGGGAGAAGATTGGCGTTAAGGTTGAGCCTAATTTAATGGAGTTTGCCGCTCTTACGGAAAAAGTATATGATAAGCAGGAGTTTGAAATGTTCAATATGGCTTGGTCTTTAAGTATAGATCCGGATTCAAAAGAAATATTCCACAGCTCGGCAGATGTTCCCGGCGGATTTAATTCAGGGGGATTCCGCAATGAGGAAAATGATAAACTTATAGATGAAGGAAGAATGGAATTCGATCAGGAGAAAAGAGCAGCGATATATCAAGAATGGGTAAAACTTATAAATGAAGAACTCCCATATATGTTCATGACACAAAATTTAGTTTGGGATGTGGTGAATAATCGCGTTAAGAATTTCAATACTTCTCCATATGAAACCTTCACTTACCCAGTGACCATTTTAAATGTTGAATTAGAACAATAGCTGTTTTGATAATATAAAGTGATATAAACCCGGTCGGTAAATGCCGGGTTTATATCATAAAAGAACAACTTTATTTCATTAAAGGAGGGAAATTATGCTTAAATATATACTGAGAAGGCTACTACATCTGATTCCTGTAGTATTTATCATATCGGTTTTAATATTTGGAATTATTAAAATGGCTCCCGGAGATCCGGTAGGTTCAAGGCTGGATCCTAAAGCTACGGCTGCGCAGAAAGCGGCTGAGCGTGCCAGGTTAGGTTTGGATAAACCTATACCGGTTCAGTATTTTAACTGGCTGAGGCGGTCTATAAAAGGCGATTTCGGGGATTCTTACATGTATAAACAGCCTGTAAGCAAAGTAGTGCCCGGATTTATAGGGAACAGTTTTATTTTAAATATTGTAACTTACTTTTTGGCATTTGCCATATCCATACCAATTGGTATAGTGTGTGCGGTTAAACAGTATTCGACTACGGACAATTTTTGGACTGTATTTTCTATTATAGGGATATCTATGCCGTCATTTTTTTTCGGTTTACTCTTGATATATATTTTTTCGGTCAAATTAAATATGTTTCCTATAAACGGTATGATAACGCCGGGGAAAAACGCCATAGGATTGGCAAGAGCGAAGGATATTATATATCATATGGTTCTTCCGGCAGTGGTTCTGACATTTGGAAGTATGGCAAGCTTAATAAGGTATACAAGGACAAGTATGCTGGAAGTTATTAATCAGGATTATATTCGTACCGCAAGATCTAAGGGATTAACGGAAAAAATAGTTATATATAAACATGCTTTCAGAAATGCCTTAATACCTATAGTAACCATAGTGGGATTTTCTATTCCGGGATTATTTTCGGGGGCCGTAATACTTGAAAGAATATTTGTATGGCCTGGAATAGGAAATGTTATGATGGATGCTATCAGTGCCAGGGATTATAACATGATGATGGCTTTAAATATGTTTTTTGCACTCCTTACTCTTCTTGGCAATCTTTTGGCGGATATAGGCTATGCCTTGGTAGATCCAAGAATTAAGGTCGATTAAGGGGGGAACATGATGACTGATAAAGATGCAGATGTTAAAATGGAAAATGATATTGATGGTGATATTACCGACGATGAAAATAAAAGAAAGCAGGAAATTATTACTCCTTGGAAGCTGGTTTTTAGGAAGTTCATAAAGAATAAGGTAGCCATGGTGGGGCTGTTTATATTTTTAATTTTGGTGTTGTCCGCTTTACTTGCTCCTGTTTTGACTCCTTATGACCCTTATACTATGGATTTTACTCAAATAAATAAGCCGCCTTCCAGAGAACATCTTATGGGAACTGACGAGGTAGGAAGAGATTATCTGACAAGGATATTGTATGGCGGCAGAGTATCTATGAAAGTTGGACTTTTTGCCGTTGGAATAGAAATAGTAATAGGCGCATTAGTCGGAGGAGTAGCGGGATTTTATGGAGGATGGATAGATAATTTATTGATGAGAATTGATGAAATATTCATGTCGTTCCCTTTTCTGCCTTTAGCCATTACTATATCGGCAGTAGTTGGAACCAGCGTTAAGCCGGAACAAAAAATGTATATAGTTATGGTTATTATAGGAGTATTGAGTTGGCCAGGACTTGCCAGAATGATAAGAGGCCAGATACTTTCGTTAAGAGAACAGGAATTTGTTCAGGCTGCAAGAGCTTTGGGGATCAGGGACAGTAAAATCATATGGAGACATTTAATACCCAATACGGTTGGTTATATAATTGTCAGCGCCACAATGGGGATGGCGGCAGCAATAATGAGTGAGGCGGCTTTGTCCTTCTTAGGACTTGGCGTAACTCCTCCCGTACCTACTTGGGGAAATCTTGTTCAAAATGCAAGGGATATATATGTATTGAAAAATCGTGTATGGTTGTGGTTACCGCCGGGAATTGCTATTTTTTTAGCGGTTATGGGAATCAATTTGTTTGGCGACGGATTAAGAGATGCCATTGATCCTAAGTCTAAATAAGGGGGATAGAGGTATGGATAAACTATTGAAAGTAAAAGATTTAAAGACTTATTTTTATACTGACGATGGAGTAGTGAAAGCCGTAGATGGTGTGGATTTTGATGTCGAATCGGGGAAGACCATAGGAATAGTAGGAGAGTCAGGCTGTGGCAAAAGCATTACGGCTATGTCTATATTGCGTTTAATACCAAGTCCTCCCGGAAAAATTGTCAATGGACGGATAACATTTAATGGGGAAGATCTTTTAGAAGTTTCCGAAAATAAAATCAGAGATATTCGCGGAAATGATATTTCAATGATATTTCAAGAGCCTATGACGTCGCTGAATCCTGTATTTACCGTAGGATTTCAAATATCCGAAGTTCTGATGCTTCACCAGCATATGACTGAGGAAGAAGCCAGAAAAAGGACTATTGAGATGATAAAAATTGTAGGGATTCCCAGAGCTGAAAAGATAGTTGATGAGTATCCCCATCAGCTTTCAGGAGGAATGAGGCAGAGAGTAATGATAGCCATGGCTTTGGCTTGTCAGCCTAAGCTATTAATCGCAGATGAACCGACTACCGCATTGGATGTTACTATACAGGCCCAGATTCTCGAATTGATGAATGATTTAAAGAGCAGGTTGAATACTTCTATTATGCTTATCACTCATGATTTAGGAGTTATAGCCGAAATGGCTGACCATGTTATAGTAATGTATGCCGGAAAGGTCGTTGAAGATGCTCCCGTATATGAATTGTTTGATAATCCCAAACATCCTTATACAATAGGCCTCATGACCTCCATTCCGTCTCTGATTGAAGAGGGAAAAAGGCTTGAAAACATAAAGGGTTCTGTTCCGAATCCGTTATATCTTCCGAGGGGCTGTTATTTTAACCCGAGATGTAAATGGGCAACAGATGAATGTAAAAAATCTCAGCCGGCTTTAAGAGAATTGAGTTCAAATCATAAGGTTAGCTGTTTTAGGGCTGAGGAGGTGACAAAATGATCGAGAATGCACTTCTTGAAGTGGATAATTTAAAAAAATATTTTCCTATATATAAAGGAATTTTTAGAAAAAAAGTAGGAGATGTAAAAGCAGTTGACAATATTTCATTTTATATAAAAGAAGGAGAAACCTTAGGGTTGGTAGGAGAGTCGGGCTGCGGAAAGTCTACGACTGGCAGAACAATTTTAAGGCTATTGGATGCCAATGAAGGGAAGGTATATTATAAAGGAAAAGATGTTCTAAATGCTTCCAAGGATGAAATGATGAAATTAAGGAGAGAGATGCAGATAGTATTTCAAGATCCCTACAGTTCTCTTAATCCGAGGATGACAGTGTCTCAAATAGTCGGAGAATCATTAGTCGAACATGGATTGTACAAAAAGGGGAAGAAATTAGATGATTATATAACAGAAGTTATTGTATCATGTGGATTGGCTAAATATCATTTAAACAGATATCCTCATGAATTTTCCGGAGGACAGAGGCAAAGAATAGGGGTAGCAAGAGCTTTGGCCCTTAATCCTTCTTTTATAGTTGCCGACGAACCGGTTTCTGCCCTTGATGTTTCGATTCAATCTCAGATTATAAATCTTTTGACGGATTTGCAGAAAGACAGAGGGCTTTCATACTTGTTTATTTCTCATGACTTAGGGGTTGTTAAATATATAAGCCATAGAGTCGGAGTAATGTATTTGGGTTCTTTAGTTGAAATGGCAAATAAAAAGGACCTGTTCAATGATCCTAAGCATCCTTATACTCAAGCATTGCTTTCCGCGATACCTGTACCCAATCCTAAGACAAAAATTAAAAGAATAATCTTGGAAGGGGATATTCCAAGTCCGGCTAATCCTCCTTCGGGTTGCAAATTTCATACAAGATGTATTTATGCAAAAGATATATGTAAGGAAGAAATTCCTGAATTTAGAAATCTGGGAGGAGAACACTTTGTGGCGTGCCACTTTGCCAAATAAAAAAACTATAAAAGAACAGGAAAGGGATTTGAAAAGAGAAATTGACAGAAAAAATGCTGAAGAACCATACAAATTCACTAAGAAAGATATTTTAGCAATGATAATAGCAGCTTTTCAGATAATATTTCCTATAGTAGTATTAGGCGCTATTGTATTTGGTTTATTTATTCTGTTTTTTACCAAAGTATTTTTAAAATAAATTTCAAATATTTTGAATAAAAGCATTAAAACTACAGTTTTGGAATAACAAAGCTGTAGTTTTTTATGGAAACCAAACACAAAAAATAATATTGACAATTTAATGTGAAATGTTATAATGAAAAAGGTAATCTATACAGATAAGCGGGAATGGCGGAATTGGCAGACGCGCTAGACTTAGGATCTAGTGTCATTGACGTGGGGGTTCAAGTCCTCTTTCCCGCACCAAGATGAAACCAGTGGTTACTCCAGTGGCTTTTTTATTTTTGACATTTGACAGTTCAAATATTTACTTTTTATGATATAATTTTATAAGATAGTGTATATTAGCTTTGAAGAGTCCAATATTAAGTTAGGAGGGAAAACATGAATTTTAACGTAGAAAAAAAGGAGAATAATATAGTTACTTTTAAAGCCGAAATTGAAGAGGATAAATTTGAAAGAGCTATAGATAGAGCATACTTAAAGATTAGAAATAAATTTAATGTGGCCGGATTTAGAAAGGGAAAAGCTCCAAAAAAAATTATTGAGCTAAACTACGGAGAAAGCATATTCTATGAAGAGGCGTTGAATATATTATTACCAGAAGCTTATGAGGAAGCAGTTAAGAAGTTAGAATTGGAACCTGTAGATCAACCTCAAGTGGATATTGAACAATTGGAAAAAGGTAAACCTGTTATACTAAAACTTGATGTGACCGTAAAACCCGAAGTAAAGCTTGGAGACTATAAAAGTATAGAAATAGAAAAGGCAAAGTATAATGTTACTGAAGAAGATGTAAAAAAAGAAATTGAAAATATGCAGGATATGAATTCCAGGCTTATTGATGCTGATGATAAAGAAGCGGAAAATGGAGATATATTAACAATAAATTTTGAAGGATATATGGATGGAGAAAAATTTGAAGGTGGAACGGCTGAAAATCAAAATTTGGAATTGGGTTCAAAAAAATTTATCCCTGGTTTTGAAGAACAGCTTATAGGGAAAAAAGTAGGAGAAAAAGTGGATGTTAATGTAAAATTTCCCGATGATTATTTTGAAGAAAAATTAAAATCTAAAGATGCACTCTTTAAAGTTGAGATAAAGGAAATTAAGATTAAAGAAAAACCAAAATTAGATGATGAATTTGCAAAAGATGTAAGTGAGTTTGATACTTTAGATGAACTTAAATCGAGTATAAAAGAGAAACTTGAGAAGGAAGCAAAAGATAAAGAGAAAGTTGAAAATGAAACAAAAGCTATTGAAAAATTGATGGAGATTTCAGAAGTTGAAATTCCTGAAGTTATGATTGACAGACAAATAGATGATGAAGTATCGAAC
>NZ_FMIF01000036.1:0-85528 GCF_900095615.1 Sporanaerobacter sp. PP17-6a
AAATCGAAAGCAGTAATTTAATAAACATGCTGGTGTAGCTCAATTGGTATAAGCAGAGAACCCAAATTGTGTATTTCGATTTGGAGTGAATCGCTTAGTGGAACAGTTAGAATAAGCAGTGTATGATTAAAAGAGTAACAATATAATATAAACATGCTGGTGTAGCTCAATTGGTATAAGCAGAGAACCCAAATCGTGTATTTCGATTTGGAGTGAATCGCTTAGTGGGAGAGCTAATATAACCAGTGTGTAAATTGAAAGCAGTAATTTAATAAATCTGCTGGTGTAGCTCAATTGGTAGAGCAACTGACTTGTAATCAGTAGGTTGGGGGTTCAAGTCCTCTCACCAGCTCCAGGAGGGGTTCCCGAGTTGGCCAAAGGGGACGGACTGTAAATCCGTTAGCTGAGCTTTCACTGGTTCGAATCCAGTCCCCTCCACCATGAAAAAATAAAATGATACATATGCGGGTGTAGCTCAGTGGTAGAGCCCCAGCCTTCCAAGCTGGTTGCGAGGGTCCGATTCCCTTCACCCGCTCCATAAGAAATTAGCACCTATAGCTCAGGTGGATAGAGCAACGGACTTCTAATCCGTGTGCCGGGGGTTCGAATCCTCCTAGGTGCACCACTAATTTTGGGGTGTAGCCAAGGCGGTAAGGCACTAGACTTTGACTCTAGCATTTCCGCAGGTTCGAGTCCTGCCACCCCAGCCAAAATTATAAAATTATTATGACTCATTAGCTCAGGTGGTAGAGCACCTGACTTTTAATCAGGGTGTCCGGAGTTCGAGTCTCCGATGGGTCACCATATGTTGGAGAGGTACCGAAGCGGTCATAACGGGGCGGTCTTGAAAACCGTTTGGGTCTTTGGCCCGCGTGGGTTCGAATCCCACCCTCTCCGCCATTTAGCTTGTAAGGAGAAGTACTCAAGTGGCTGAAGAGGCTCCCCTGCTAAGGGAGTAGACCTTTTACGGGGTGCGAGGGTTCAAATCCCTCCTTCTCCGCCAAAGAGTAAAAGAATAGGGGCCTTTAGCTCAGTAGGTTAGAGCGTCCGGCTCATAACCGGCAGGTCCGGGGTTCGAGTCCCTGAAGGCCCACCATTTTTATATTTGTTATAAAGGGGTGTAGTTCAGTGGTAGAACGTCGGTCTCCAAAACCGAATGTCGTGGGTTCAAATCCTGCCACCCCTGCCAATAGTAAACAATTATTAGGATTAGGGTGCATAGCTCAGCTGGGAGAGCACCTGCCTTACAAGCAGGGGGTCATAGGTTCGAGCCCTATTGTACCCACTGTAAAGATAGCGGGGTGTGGCACAGCTTGGTAGTGTGCATGGTTCGGGACCATGAGGCCGTGGGTTCAAATCCCACCACTCCGATTAGAAGAATTATATGATTATTTTTCAAAAATTGAGGGCCTTTAGCTCAGTAGGTTAGAGCGTCCGGCTCATAACCGGCAGGTCCGGGGTTCGAGTCCCTGAAGGCCCACCATTTTGCCCAGATAGCTCAGTAGGTAGAGCAGAGGACTGAAAATCCTCGTGTCGGTGGTTCGATTCCGCCTTTGGGCACTAAAAATAGACTTAAATGTTATAAGTCTATTTTTTTTATAATCCATAGGAAAATTATAATTTCCTTAATATAAATTTTCCGTAAATGGGTTTCAAAAAAGGCTTCCTTAATTTATTAATGCTTCAATAGAAGGCTTTTTTACAATAAAAGCTATTATATTTTTAACTATATTTATGATATTATCGGTAATTAAGATTTTATCTGCTTTTAATAATATTATGTTTTCAGGAAGGCAAAAGGAGGTACTGTCCTTAATAGGCTTCAATTCAGGAAAATTTGATAAATTTAAATAAAGACATTTCTTGTTGTTTGACAATAAACCTTGATTTGATTGTAAGATTAATATTCCTTCTTTATTAGTGGGATCGTATTTTAAACTGAAGTTTTCATCAAAATATATGATAGGAATATTTTTCAGCCCATGCCATTGAAATTTGATTTCCAACGATTCATCTTGAATATTCATTTCTTCTAATATTATTTTAAAGGGTTTGGAAGAAACTGATATTTCTACAGTTTTCTTATCTTCTATTATGTTAAATATGGATAACAATTTAGGTAAATTTTTTATGTCCTCATAATTGTGAAGTAGTATTTCCCTCTTTAGATCCTCATTTCTTTGATTCATATATTTATAGTACATATTTGTACATTCTTTTCCACTAATTTTATCTTCTCTGTATATATTAAGATATTTTTCGACGGATTTTAATTTTAAATCTTTAAGGCTTAAAAAATCATTTTCTCTTTTAATTATCTTATATAGATCAATACTTTTATCATAAGAAATTTTATAATCAATATTATATTTTTTATATTTGTAATTTAAAAAAGGAATATCAAAATTGTTCCCATTATAGGTAATTATATATTTATATCTTTCCGTTATTTTCATTACTTCTTTTAAAAGTTCGTCTTCTTCATTGGGACTATCAATGAAAATCTGATTAACTGAAAAATGATCATTATGAGGAAGAAGTATTCCGGTTAAATATATAAAACTTTTTTCTCTGCTGAACCCCGTGGTTTCAATGTCTAAAAAACATATTTTGTCTGTATCGAAATATGTTTTTGTATCTATTGATACAGGCTCTGTATTAATATAGTTTTTCATTTTTCACCTCTTAACATATACTCAAATATTTTTTACTTATTAAATTAAATAAAAGTGTTATAATTAAATAAGATGTCAAATAAATTATAGACTTTTTTAACTTTTGTATCAAATATTATTTATATTGAGAGGAGAGTTGCAGTGGAAATTAAAGACATAAAAAAATCTTTTTTGGAAATAAACAATGCACAAAAAAATAATTTTGGATTAGTTGCTTTATACAATTTTTTGGAAAACTTTTTAGTCCTTTCGGATAGTGTAGAACAGGAAAATGATTTGGAAGGAATAAAAAATAATAACGGAAAAGAAGGGGAAGATATAGTTTCTCTGTATAATGAGATAAAAAATATCGGGTTAAATATAGAAGAACAGCTAAAAAGTTCTGAATCAAAACTTGAGCTTGTAAAAAATCAGAGGAAAGAAATTTGCGAAATATTAAATTCTTTATCTGCTTATGATATTGAAATTGATTATATCTTTGAAAACATAAATTATTATATTGAAAAACGTTATATAAAAGATAAATTTAGCTCAGAAGATACAAGGCCCGAAAATTCATATACATTTTTTAAAAACATCTATTATTACTTAAATGACAATATAAAAGACCAAGAACAATTGAATGATTTAATTTTTAATATTGTTAAAATATTACCTTTCAGAATAACAAAATATAAATTTTCAGATATTATAGGAGATTCTTTGAAAGAGGAGATTAAGGGGTTTCCTAAAAAGGCAGCAGAATTTTATATTGAGAAATATAAAATTATCTTTAATGGTACCATGGAAAGAAGTTATGGTGTAAAATTTGATAATTATTTTAGAAGAATCGAAGAATTTAAGGTAAAAAATTATGAGCAATGTTCCAATGATGAATTAAAAAAATCTTTTGAAGATTTGACGGTTATAAAGAATAGCATTACAGATCTTATACATTTTGTTGGAATATTAGGAATCTTAATCAATAAATTAATTGTAATATTTAGTACAAAGGATTTAATTAAAAACAATATAGATGAAAAGATATTATCGGAATGGGCTTTATATTGGAATAATAATCAAAATAATAAAGAACATTTAATTACCCTCCTTAAAGAAAAATCCAAAGATGTTTACGATAATATAAAAGAAAGAGCTAAGAATTTAGAAAAATTGGATGAAGACCATATTTTTAGGGAAAAAGCCGATGAAGAATTGAACCGGGATCTGATTATAATTGAAGAGATTATTTATTATTTAAATAATATGAAATTAGATAGTTTAGGATTTTTGCCTCATAATCAAAGAGATCCTATGACATTAGATGATTCCGAACAAATTACGGAAAATTTTATTCAATATATTTTTAGAAATTTGCCCAGCAATAATGTACAAAGAAAAATCAGGATGAGGAATTTGATGGCTGAGATTCCATATGTTTTTAATAATATTGACGATTTGATGAGTTATATAAATATTGCATTGGATAGTTCCGTTACTTCCGATGAAGAAGCAAAATATTATCAAAGTATCTTATATGCAATGGTTCAAGATAGTATAGAAAAGGATAAATAATTTATGTAACAACTCTTTTTTATCTTTATCAAGAAGTAGGTATTGCAAAACTACTGTACGGTAGCTTTGTAATACCTATTTTTTGTTATATATTTTTTTTATATGTCAATAATATATAAAGGAGTGATTTTGAAATCACTAATAAATTAGAAAGAGGGATAAAATGGCATATAAGATCGGAATTCCAAAGGCAATGTTATATTATGATTATTTTCCCTTATGGGATTTGTTTTTTAAAGAGTTGGGAGCGAAGGTAATAGTCTCTCCCGATACAAATAAAGAAATATTGGATAAGGGAGTAACCCATTGCGTAGACGAATCATGTCTTCCTGTAAAAATATTTCATGGACATGTATATTATCTTAAGGATAAAGTTGATTTTTTATTTATACCTAAAATCATGAGTGTATGCAGAAAGGACTATTTTTGTCCCAAAATATTAGGGCTTCCGGAAATGATAAAAAATTCTTTTGATGAACTTCCGGAGATTATAAGTACTACCGTAAACCTGTATAAAGGAAATAACAATATAAAGAAATCGGTATTGGAAATAGGGACGAAGATTACACCTGATTTATTTAAAATAAGAAGAGCTTATAATAGCTCAACAAAAGTTTTTAAAGAATACAAAAACCTTATAAATAAAAAAATAATATCGATTGAAGGAGTAAAAACACAAAGTAGGACTTTAAAAGATATAAATTCTTTGCATGACAAAAAGAAGAGAACAATAATGATGGTAGGCCATCCTTATAATATATATGATAATTATATAAATATGAATTTAGCTTATAAATTAGTAAAAAACAATGTAAAGGTTATAACTTCCGAGACCATAGACGAAAATAAAATATTATTTTATTCTTCAAAATTACCTAAAAGGATGTTTTGGACTTATGGCAAGAGAATAATAGGTTCATCCTTTTGTGCTATAGAAGAAGGTTTATGCGACGGAATGATTTATATCTCTTCTTTTGGATGTGGAATGGATTCGATACTTGTTGATTTAATAGAAAGAAAAGCTAAAGAAAAAATGGTTCCCTTTATGCTCATAACGGTGGATGAACAAACGGGAGAGGCAGGAATAAATACAAGAATAGAGGCATTTTTAGATATGATGATGTGGAGGGATAGAGATGAAAATAACATTTCCACACTTGGGTAATACTTATATAGCCGGTAAGGCACTTCTTGAAGAATTAGGTCAGGAGGTAATTCCTCCTCCCAGATGCAGCAACAGAACCCTTGAGATAGGGACGAAATACTCTCCCGAAATGATGTGTATGCCTTTTAAGATAAATATAGGGAATTATGTGGAAAGCATAGAAAGAGGGGCAGATACAATACTAATAACAGGGAGTTGCGGGCCGTGCAGATTTGGATATTATTCCGTATTGGAAAGAAATATCTTAAAAGATCTGGGATACGATGTAAATCTAATTGTTTTTGATCCTATAGGAGAGGGAATAGATAATTTAAAATCAGGATTAAAAAAAGGATTAAATATCAAAAATATAAAAAAGATACCTACGGTAGCTAGATTAGGAAGAACATTGATCAGCAAAGCCGATGATTTAACTCAATTATCAAACATAAAAAGAGCATATGCAGAGGAAAGCTATAAGGTTGATAACATAATGGAAGATTATTATAGAAAAGCGGAAAAAACATTTGGGGCGAAAGAACTGCTTATTTTGATGGAAGATGTAAAAGATAAGCTTAACAGTTTAAAAACGGATAACAACAGGGATCCCATTAGGATTGGAATAATAGGTGAGATATACACAATAATTGAACCATTTGTTAACTTTGAAGTTGAAAAAAAATTGGGGCATATGGGTGTTATAGTCGAAAAATCTTTGACACCGACTAAGTGGATAGAACATCATGTTTACAAATTTCCCTTTGGTTCAAAGGAAGAGAAAAGAAAATTTCATTATGCAAGGCCCTATATGAAGGAGTTAATAGGGGGACATTGCAGAGAAACTTTAGGAAGTGCCATAATTTATGCCAATAAAGGATTTGATGGAGTAATTCAGCTTCTTCCCTTAAATTGTATGCCTGAGATAGTAGCAAAGAGTATACTTCCGAATATAGAGAAGGATTATAATATTCCAATTATGACCTTGGTAGTAGATGAAATGACAGGAGAATCAGGTTATATAACAAGACTGGAGGCTTTTGTGGATTTACTTAAAAGAAGAAGAGAGGAGAAAAAGTATGGAAAATTGTTATCTTGGAATTGATGTGGGAAGTGTAAGTACCAATATAGTGTTGTTAAGTGAAAATAATAAAGTATTAAATAAAATGTATATAAGAACTCAGGGACGCCCTATTGAAATATTAAAGGAAGGGCTAAAAGACATTGGAGATAACAGAAAAAATATTAATATAAAAGGAGTGGGAGTTACCGGCAGCGGAAGATATCTTGCAAATATTATTGTGGGAGCCGATGTGGTTAAGAATGAAATAACATCTCATGCAGTTGCCGCTCTCATGTATGTTCCTGATGTAAGAACGGTAATAGAAATCGGAGGCCAGGATTCTAAGATTATAATATTGAGAGATAATATAGTAGTTGATTTTGCCATGAATACGGTATGTGCCGCCGGTACAGGTTCATTTCTGGATAGGCAGGCAGAAAGGTTGGGAATATCCATAGAGGATTTTGGAAAACTTGCATTGAAATCCTCCAATCCAGTGAGAATAGCTGGAAGATGTGCGGTTTTTGCGGAATCCGATATGATTCACAAACAACAGTTAGGCCATAATCAGGAAGATATCGTTAAAGGATTATGTGATGCGTTGGTAAGGAACTATTTGAATAATGTAGGTAAGGGCAAGAATATCGAAAGCCCTGTGGTATTTCAAGGAGGAGTAGCGGCTAATGAAGGAATAAAACAGTCCTTTGAGGAAACTTTAAATACGAGTGTATATGTTCCCGAATATTTTGACGTGATGGGGGCAGTAGGTGCAGGAATTCTTGCCAAGGAAGAAATGAGAAAAAAGAAAAGTACCAATTTCAGAGGATTTGGGATATCAGAGATGGAATACCATGTAAAGGGAATTGACTGCTTAGGCTGTTCAAATGCATGTGAAGTGGTAGAGATAAAAGAAAACGATGTAGTTATAGCAAGGTACGGAGACAGATGCGGTAAATGGACTAATTCACTTAATAACAGGGAAAGCAAATTTGCATAGGTTTTCGTATGAGTTATAAAAAATGTATAAATGTATTGAAAATTTGATTATACTATTATACAATTAAAATAGTGAAATTTTTTAAATTAATTTATAAAACTGAATATAGATAAGATATTTAGGTTTTTAGAAATTAAAAGGGAATCAGGTGAAAATCCTGAGCGGTCCGGCCACTGTAATTGGGGAGCTGCTTTTAATAATACCACTGAGAGCGATCTTGGGAAGGATAAAAGTCAAGTGCTGATCCATAAGTCAGGAGACCTGCCTATATATGAGAGCACTAACCTTCCGGGATTGAGGTAAGTTTAATGTCTTTTTTGTTTAGATAAATATGTGCTTTACTTAAATAAAAATCCTAACTTCACGGAAGTTGGGATTTTTTTAGTTGAAGTAGTTATAAAACAACATAAAATAAGAGCAAAATAGCCTTAATTATGTTGATTATATATAAAAATAAGGGGAAAAGAGAGGTGCATTAAATGAAAATATTCAGCAAAAAAATGTTAGCATTATTCTTATCGATTATTATGTTGATAGGAACATTTTCAAATTTGGGACTGGCAGTAGATACAGGAAACCGAATAGTACCTACGGAAACAATAAATGAAGAGGTAAAACCAGTTAAGGAATAAGAAAAATATACAGACAAAGAAAAAGCAGAAGAACCGGTTCAGGAAAAAAATGAAAAACCAGAGGAAATTAATATTGAATCCAATAATGAAATATCAGGCGAAGAGGATTCGGAAGTAGTAGAGATCAGTACTGCGGATCAGCTGATTGATTTGGCTAATAAAAGCCAGTCAGCTCAAGAAACAGAATGGGCAAAGACGTATCAATTAGCCAATGATATTGATATGGAAGAGGCGACTCCAGGACAGACGATGAAACCTATAGGAAACTCGTCACATCCTTTCACAGGAGTTTTTGACGGAGACGGACATGCTATTAAAAATTTTGAAATATCTTTTAGTAGTGAAAATGGCGGGTTGTTTTACAAATTGTCCTCTTCAGCTACAGTAAAAAATCTGAAGTTGGTAGACGGTGATTTTAGTTTGTATGGTTCTTCCGGAGCTTTGGCAGGAACCAATGAAGGAACAATAGAAAACTGTTCGTCGGTAAATACGCAAATTACATGTACGAGCAATGTCGTTGGAGGACTTGTAGGAATTAATGAAGGAACGGTCGAAAGAAGTTTTATTGATAGCGGGGTTGTTAAATATGATAATACATATAGTACGACAACTCACGGAGGTTTGGTAGGCAGAAATACCCCTGATGGTACTATCAACGAATGTTATTCTTCTGCTACTGTTGAAGCAAAAAAATGGTGCGGAGGATTGGTTGGTTGGAATTATGGTTCTATCATTAACAGCTACAGTACAGGAACTGTTAAAGGTACGGAAGAAATAGGCGGTTTTATAGGACGTGCAGCAGACTCTTCAAATATTGAGAATTGCTATGCAAATACTGATGTTGTACCTGAAACAAGCGGAGGTGCTTTTATAGGCGGATTATCCTCTGGAGGAGGGACAGCTTCAAACTGTTTCTACAACTCGGAAAGGCAGCTGCCGTCTGAAAACAGTGCGACCTTGGACGGAATCGAAGCCAAAACGGCGGAAGAACTGAAATCCGACGAAGTGCTTGCTGCTTTGAATAACGGAAATTCCATCTGGGGAAAGGCGGATAATATCAACGGAGGATTTCCTTATATCCTGTCAATCGCTCCGGAATCTTCGGGACCTGAACCTTCCGGTGAAATAACAGTAGAAGTATTGGTCGCAACTTATGATTTTGAAAATTACAGTTTTGAAACCCATATCGGCGTAACTCCCATAAAAGTCGAGAAAGAAGGTACAAGTCCTACTGCTTTGGATGTTTTGGAAGCAGGAGAGGAAGAGATCCCTTACGAAGCGGAAGACGGAGATTACGGAAAATTTATAAAGTCCATAGACGGAATAGAAGCCGTATCTCCCGACGGATGGATGTTTACCGTTAATGATAAGGTTTCGCCTGTGGGAGTATCTACCGCTACCGTTAAGGACGGAGATAAAATTCTTTGGTACTACGGAAGCCCCGTTAACAATTTTAAAGGGCCTAAATGGGATGAGATGGTATCTCCGACTCCGGGAGAAGGGGAAGAAAGCGGTTATTTTGAAGGAGAAGGAACGGAGGAAAATCCTTATCTGGTAGAAAAAGCAAAAGATTTTTCTCATATTATGGAATATCCTGAGGCCCATTTTAAATTAAACAATGATATAAATCTGAAAGATGCGGAATTTGAGCCTATAGGAACTGAAAGCAATCCTTTCAGAGGTACCTTTGACGGAAACAATAAAGAGATTTCGAACCTGAAAATCGATAAACCGGAAAGCAGCAAAAATATAGGGCTTTTCGGGGTTTTAGACAATGCAAAAATAGTGAATGTAACAATAACAAATACCAACGTTACAGGCGGCAGCAGGTTGGGAATTCTGGCAGGCTATGCAAAAGAGGATGGGGAAGGCGGTTTCTGCTTAATAGGGAACTGTCATGTAAGCGGAAGGATAACGGCTTTAGGCACGGATGTTATAAAAGCTACCCGTATAGGAGGTTTAATCGGAATCAACGATGGTAACAATACAGTACCGGGAACGGGAAGTGGAAGTTATATCTACAGTATTATAGATAATTGTTCGGCGGATGCGGAAGTTATATGTTCCACCGTTCCCATAGGAGACGGGGGAGACGTAGGAGGCCTTGTAGGCTGGAATAGAGGTATAATCAGAAACAGCTATGCAGAAGGAAATGTAAATGGCGGTAATCTTGTAGGAGGACTGGTTGGCTCAAATTGGGAACAGATATACAATTCCCATGCTATGGGGAACGTAACGGGCTGTCAAACGGTAGGAGGTTTTGCAGGATCAAACAACTTATATACTACTATAGAGAACTGTTATTCCACAGGAAATGTTATCGGCGACAAAATTAACAAGGGTAATTATTTCGGAGGATTTGTAGGAAGTACATCAGGTAAAACAAAAAATTCCGTAAGCACGGGAACGGTTGTGCCGAGCTGGAGCTGGAACGGAGGTTTTGCAGGTTATTATGATGGTTACGATGTGGAAAATGATCTTCAAAACTGTTTCGGAAATTCCACAGATTATTTGGGAAATATAATTAAGGGATTGGGCAGTGATACAGAAGGTAAGTACGGTGAAATAGGCGTTACGCCGGAAGAAGCAAGAGAAAAACTGCAAGAAATATTGGGAGTGACTCTTCCGGAAGAAGATGACAATGACGATAAATTATCGGTGAGAAGGGAAGCCGAAAAATACGAAGATAGTGTATTAATTCCCAATACAGCTGCGGAAGGTTCAAATGTTACAAGTTATATTGTAAGGTTAAAAGATGGACAAACATCAGACCCGACCATATACCTTGTTTATGCTCAAAAGAATTATACGGGTTATGTTTCCGACAGTGTTACTCCGGGCCAGTACACGTTATTGAAACAAAAGACCACAGAAGGAAATGAGGAAACAAGTGTAACTCTTGGATTTATAAAAAACGGTGAATTTTTCACCAAGGACATTTCAGTTACCATTGAAAGCACTGTACCTATAAGTAAAGAGACTTTGTCAGCAAAGGTAAATGAAATAGAAAGCAAGATTGAAGACGGGACTTTAAAGGAAAGTGATTATACAGAAAAAAGTTGGAGGGCTTTACAAGAAGCATTAAACATTGCCAAAGAGGTATTAGAAAAAGAAAATCCTTCTCAACAGGAGATAGTAGAGGCTTTAACCCGATTGGTATCATCGTTGGAAGGCCTGGAAGAGGAAGAAACGGAAGATGAGAGAACAATCAGGGAAACTGTAGAGACTCTGAGAAACTACTATGGAGAAAAAGCGGCGTATACCTTTAGAGCATCTATAGGATATAATTATACAAGCGATAATTTGGAGAGGGACATTCCTATAATTCGGGATAGGTATGCGGTAAGCGAAAATTTGAACGGGGCTTCGGCTTATGCAGGAAATATTATAGGGCTGATATCCGCGGGAAGAAATCCATATGATTATAACGGAAAAAATTATATAAAAGAGTTGGCGGATTCTCAGCAGGATTCAGGTAAATTCATTATCGGTACATCTGACGATTATCCCACTACCTTAGCTTTCGGCATTATAGCGTTGGACATGGCTAAGGGAGAATATGATGTAGAAAAGGCCGTATCGGCTCTTATAGGATATCAAAATGATGACGGAAGTTTTGGAGGTTATGGAATGGTAGATGATGCAGCTATGAGCATCATGGCTCTGGGCAGCCATAGGGACCTTAACGGAGTAAATAATTCGATAAATAGGGCTCTGGCCTATTTAAGGGCAAATCAAAAAAATTCAGGAGGATTTGAAACTTTTGGCTCAGAAAATCCTTACTCTGTATCGGCCGTTATACAAGGGCTTATTGCTGTAGGAGAGGATCCGCTGTCATCAGAGTGGAGAAAAAACGGTAATTCAATGTTAGACGCTCTAATATCCTATAAAGTAGGAGATCATTTTGAAAGTACTTCAGAATGGGGAACGGAAATAGACAGTGCTACGGAACAGGCATTTATAGCATTGGCCGATTTATACAGAGGGAAATCCATGTTTAAAGAAATAGGATTAGAAGAAGGAGAACCTGCAACTGTAAGAATTCTTGAACCAGCCAAGACGGTTTTAAAGGAAAATGAAACATTGAATTTAGAAGCAAGAACTTATGATGAAAACAATAATTACCTTCCGGCTTATGATCTTCTGTGGGAAAGTTCCGATAATAATGTAGCAGAAGTGGATAAAGATGGAACAGTAACTGCCAAGAAGGCAGGAAAAGTAACAATAACGGTAAAGATAAAAGGATATGAAAATATAGCGGATACTGTAGGCTTAACTGTGGAACCGGAAGATTTTCAGATAGAAAGAATAGGAAATGATCCCATAAGAAAGGGAACCGAAGGAAGAGTGGAAATAAGAATAAAGAATATAAGCAGTTCAGATAAATCGGCTACCTTTATAGTGGTGTTATTTAATAAAGATGAGAGCAAAATGATAAATTATTCCTATGTAAATGAAGCTATAAAAGCAGGAGAAACAAAGGAAATGGGAGCAGGATTTTTGATACCTGAAACGGGAGATTATATAATAAAAGCAATAGTATGGGATAATTTTGAAAATCAAAATATTCTATTGGGAATACCCCTGAGGATAGAAGTAGAATAATAAAGGGAATAGATGAAATCAGAAATTTTGTTCGGACAATATTGTTTGAGGAGGAAAATAATGAATAAGAAATTAATTGCGGTTCTTCTTATATTGATTTTAACGATTCCTTCATTTGTATTTGCTCAAGCCGACTTTAATATTGACTACCGCTTAGAAGGAGAAACAACCGTTATTTCAATTCAAGGAGAAAGAAATAAGCCTGTAAGTATATCCATAAAGGACAATAACAGAAAATATTATATAAATCAGGGAGTTACGGATTCAAAGGGAAAAATTGAATTTAAAGCTCAGTTAGAAAGAGGAAAACAATATAACCTTTTAGTTAATATTGACGGAAAGACCGCATCCAAAACTATTGTTATTGATGAAGAAGATCCAGATCCGGATGACCCCGACAAACCTGAGTCAGCATATATTTATGTTAAAGGATATGATGGAATAATAGTAGATGAAGAAAAAGTAGATATCAATAAAGGAGAAACAGTATTGGGGTTAACAAAAAGGGTACTGAATCGTAAGAATATAGAATACGTTGAACGTTCAGGATATATAGCAAGTATAGATGGACAAGGAGAAATGGATAAAGGGCCTGGAAGCGGCTGGATGTATTCGGTCAACGGAAAGTTTCCGAATGTAGGGGCAGGAAGCGTAAAAGTAGAGGACGGAGATTATATAAGATGGCTCTATACTATGGATTTAGGGAAAGATTTGGGATACGATATGGGAGATAAACCTTCTGAAGCTGTAAAACCAAGTCCAGCAGTTAACAACATAAAGAATGCCGCTTTAAAAGAGCTAGCCAACAGTTTATACAGCGGAAATATGACAGATCCTGAAATTAAAAAGAAATCGGAAGAAGTTATATCCAAGGTAATAAAGGAAATTGATGTAAATAAGATGAATCCTCAGGAGATAAAAGACATAGTCGGAGATTTAAATATAATAGCAGATCTGCTGGTGGATAGGACACAGAACGTGAGCTATATTCAACAAGTACTCGTGTATATAATAGATAATCTGGGGAAAGTGAAAAATGGCATGGCTCAGGAAGATAGCATAAACAGCCAAAAGGACTTGATTTCTACAGTACAGAAAGCTCTTGATAAGAAATCGAATATAAAAGTACAGTCGGAAAGAATAACGGTAGAATATACGAAGGATTTTGAAACCATAGGGGAATTTAACAGGAGTTTAATCAAATCCGTAGAAAATGCCAAGATAACCAACGGTAAAAAGTTAGAAGCGGTTCTTGCTTTCTATATGAACAATGATATTGAAAAAATAGTTATGCCCACTGATACTACTGAAAAATTATTGAGATCAGGATTAGACAAATTAATGCTATATTTCAACGGTGGAAATATGAAGATACCTATAAAACAGTTAATATTGGATAAAGAAATTACCATTATGATGAAAAATATGGCTGACTATACAGAGATACAGATATTGCCTGAGAAAAAATTTGAAGAACCTATAACCATAAGGCTTCCCTATGAGAAAAATGGTACAGGAAAAACTGTAATGAGGGAAGACGATAATGGTAGTAAAGAAAATCTTGGAGGAATATACGATAAGGAAAACAAGGAGATGGTGTTTACCACAAAAGGTAACAGTAAATATTATATTACCGATAATCCGGTAAAGTTTACAGATTTGCAGAATTACGATTGGGCAAGAAGTTCTATAAATTCTATGGCATCAAAAGGAATAATCAATGGGAGAGGCGGCGGATCATTTGTACCGTCTGGAGAGCTGACAAGAGCAGAAATTTCGGCACTTTTGGTAAGAATGGTGAAAGCGGACAGTTCCGATGTCAAAAATATAAAGGCATTTGAAGATGTAAAGTCCGATGCATGGTATTGGAAAGTAATAAATGCAGCTTATGAGAATAACCTGATGGAAGGAAAATCAGAAACTAAATTTGTTCCTGAAGGCAAGATAACAAGACAGGAATTGGCTCAAGCCATGGCAAATATACTGACCTTATCAGGGTATGAATATGATGGAAGAGATTATTTAAGCAATTTCAGTGATGGTAATGAAATAGCGGAATGGGCAGAAGACGGAGTGAATTTGTCAGCTCAGTTTGGACTGATAAAAGGAGCAGATGGAAAATTCTCTCCTCAGAAATATTCCACAAGGGCAGAGACAGCAGTGATGCTGGATAGATTGTATAATCTGATAATCAATCAATAGCTGATAATCTTTATAAATGAAGATCAGATATTTCAGATTGGCCAATGTTAAACTGAAATGTCTGATCTTTTAACATTGAATTGAGAAATTTTGTGATGTATAATAAATATATAAACGTGCGGAAAGGTGATTGTATGTACAAAGAAAGTATCTCAAGAGGATTAAGAAAAGGTATTTCAACGACATGGGAATTAACGAAAGTCATAGTTCCTGTTTATTTTTTTGTCACCTTTTTAAAATACACTCCGATTCTTAACTGGATATCCGATTTTTTTACTCCTGTGATGAAAATATTTGGTCTTCCTGGAGAAGCGAGTCTTCCTTTAGTGTTGGGAAACATGCTTAACCTATATGCCGGAATAGGTGCCATAGCAGGTTTAAACCTCAAAGCAAAGCAGATTACCATAATTGCTTTTATGCTTTCTTTTTCTCACAGTTTGTTTATGGAGACAGCGGTTGTAAAAAAGACAGGGATGAATGTATTTATAGTTTTGGCCTGCAGGTTCTCATTAGCTATTATTTCAGGAATTGTATTGAATCTTGTATTGTAGGAGGCTTCTATGAATTTATTGGGATTTTTAAAGGAAAGTACTTTTGGAAGTATCAAATCTGTTTATAAATTGGCTTTAATTATTATTCCCCTTATGATTATAATGGAGATATTAAAGGATTTAAAGATACTTGATAAAGGGGCAAAATTTTTAAGCCCTGTTTCTAAATTTTATAATATATCGAAAGAAGCCACTTTCCCGTTAATAGTGGGTCTTGTCTTTGGGTTGGCCTATGGAGCTGGAGTCATAATTGAAAGTGCTAAGGAAAGTAATTTGAATAAAAAGGATCTATATGTTCTTATCATATTTTTGATATCGTGCCATTCGGTATTTGAAGATACGTTAATTTTTGTTTCGGTAGGTGCTAATGGGATACTTCTTTTGAGTATAAGGATAACTATAGCTGTAGTCGTTTCTTTTTTTGCATCTAAGGTAATAGATAAAATTGACTTTAATAATAAAAATTTATAGTTGAAGGTTAATTTAAACCTTATGAAACAATACATACCAAATTAGATTGAGGAGTGAGGGAAATGGATTGGAAAAATGAATATAGATCAAAATTAGTATCTCCAAGAGAAGCAGTTAAACATATTAAATCCGGAGATCGAGTTGTAATAGGCCATGCAGCAGGGGAACCCTCTGTTTTAGTTGATGAACTGGTGGCTAATTATAATGAATATAGAGATGTAGAAATAGCTCATATGGTTCCTATGGGGAAGGGAGAATATACAAAGTTAGAGATGGCAGGGCATTTTCGTCACAATTCTCTATTCGCAGGTGTATCCACGAGAGATGCGATTAATTGTGGCAGAGCAGATTATACTCCGTGTTTTTTTTATGAGGTACCTAAACTTTTTAGAGAGGGGTATCTTCCGGTAGACGTGGCATTAATTGAATTGAGCCCTCCCGATGAGGAGGGTTACTGCAGTTTTGGTATTTCAGTAGACTATACAAAAGCAGCAGCAGAAAGTGCGAATATTGTAATTGCTCAAATTAATAGGGAAATGCCGAGGACTTTTGGAGATTCCTTTATCCATATATCTGATATTGATTATATAGTTGAGGCGGATAGACCTATATTGGAATTAAATCCTCCGAAAATAACTAAAGTTGAAGAATCTATAGGAAGGTACTGCGCTTCTTTGATTGAAGACGGCTCTACTCTTGAATTGGGAATAGGAGCGATTCCCGATGCTATATTATTGTTCCTGAAAGATAAAAAGGATCTTGGAATTCATTCAGAGATGATATCCGATGGAATCTTGAATCTTTACGAATCTGGAGTTATTACGAATAAGAAAAAATCTATTCACAAAGATAAAATTATAGTTACATTTATGATGGGAACTAAACGTCTTTATGATTTTGTTAATAATAATAAGAATGTAGAATTGTATCCTGTAGATTATGTAAATGATCCTACCGTTATAATGAAGAATTATAAAATGATTTCAATAAATTCATGTATACAGGTTGATTTAATGGGCCAAATAGTTTCGGAAACAATAGGAGAAAGGCAATTTAGTGGTACAGGAGGGCAAGTGGACTTTGTCAGAGGAGCAAATATGGCAGATGGAGGAAAATCGATAATTGCAATGCCTTCTACTGCAGCAAATAATAAAATATCGAGAATAGTTCCCTTTATTGATCATGGAGCTTCCGTTACAACTTCAAGAAATGACGCTAACTACATAGTCACGGAATACGGGATAGCGCAACTTAAGGGGAAAACTTTAAAGGAAAGGGGAAGAGAGCTGATAAATATTGCTTACCCTGATTTTAGAGAAGAGCTTATAAAAGAATGGGAAAGAAGATTTAGAGACAGGTATTAAAGAAACTATAGAAAGCAGGTAAATCAATTACCTGCTTTCTGTTTTAGTCCCTATTTATTAATAATTATCCCCATATTCTTCGCATTCGTCTTTTTCATCTTCGCTTATTCCAAGAGATTGGGAATTTCGACCACAACCATCGTTGTCATCATTACTGCTTTCGTCAATTTGTCTTGGGAAAAGAGTCGGGAAAGTAGAGCATATCGGAGATACTATCGGCGATAGTACAGGGAATCCTGTTGACAATACGCAAAGCTGTACAGGAACTACCACTTTCTTTTCACAAGTTATACATATAGCAATTATAAGGCTTGCATTTATTTGTCCTGTAACAGGATCGATGCATATATCTCTGGTAATACTATTAGTTGCTAACCTTGTTTCACATGCTACGCTGCAGAATTCAGCAAATCTTGGTAAAAATGCGGAATTAAATACTGATGGTACGCACAGTTCGAAGAAGTTTGTCAGAACTATTGGATTTTTAACTGATGCAATAGGTACAACAGCTTTTAGAGTTATGGGAGTTCTTCTTCCTCTTCCATCAAGGAAAACTACGTCGATTTCTACAACAACATTTCCTGTAATACGTACAGTCTGAGTTCCAAAGACTGGTGTTCCCCTTCCTTGTTTATCGCAATCAGAAGTATTTACATATATTATTTTTTCACTTGAAGTTCCGTCAGGACCTATAACAGTAATAGGATTGCAAGCTCCATCTTCAACGAAGCTACCTCCTGATAATACCGTATTTGCATTAACTGTTAAATTATCTTTATCAAATATATTTGCCGGATTGAAGTATTTTCTACATCTAATATCGGTTACTCTTATAATTTGTGCATTTCTTCCTAAACTTGGGCTAAATGGTTGATTTTGAATAGTTCTTAATGCCTGAGAATTCAGTAGAGTTGCATCAAAAACTTTTTGAACATATATTGGTTCGTTTTTAACTCTTCTCAGTGTTCCATCCCAATCGCATCCTGTTGTACCGTTACAACAACTTTCTGTTATTGACTGGCTTAAAATATCTTTATTTATATCAGCAGAACCCATTATATATCCTCCTTTCATGGAATTTTTAAATTACATTCTCACTGATAATATATTCGAAATACTATATTTGTGTTACAGACTAAAAATAAAGAATATTTTATTTAATCAATTAATATCTATATAGAAAGATTAAATGACAGGTGGTGTATATATGGCTTTTTTTAATGATAATATTCCTATCATTACGGATAGTATGAAAAATATTCATATGTTTCAATGGAATTCGGGGAATATCTATTCCTACTATTTTAATTTGGCCAATAAACAGACGGATAGAAGGATTATTGCGGAAAATACATTGGAAGAATTTGATGTTACTGTGGATTCAGAGGATAATATATATTTGGTTTACCAAGATCAATCCTTTAATTTAATATTGTTGGAATTAAAAGAGAACCGTATAAAGAGAACTGTAATTACGGAAGAACCCCTTCCAGTTATGTATAATTTAAATATTATGATGGGTGGAGAAAATATTCATATAATATATGAAGTGCCTCTTCATGATATTGAAAACATTTATAGAATATGTCATCAATATAAAAAAGAAGACAAGTGGATAACCAATATTGTTGATGACATAAAGGTAAAAAAAATATTAAATCCTATTCAGCTGATTAAAAACAAGGATACCATTATGATAGGATACTATGACCTGTTTAATATGGAAGAAGAAGTATGTGTTAAATCTTTTTCACTAAAAGAAGGGAAATGGGATAGAAAGATACAGCTTACAAAAGATCAGAAACCCAAATTATATATAGACATGATAGTGTTAAATGAAAAAATACATTTAGTGTATAGCGAATATTACGAAGGAAATTTGAAAATAAGATATGAAAGATTTTCTCTTTCGGAAAATATAGCTAATATGGAAGTTAGAGAGGATATATCTAATATTGAAAACTGTTCTCATCCTACTTTAGTATATTTTGAAGATAAATTATGGGTGGAATGGATTGAATATGATAATATAACAAGCAGATTCAGTGCAGATGAAGGAGATACATGGGGCAGTATTTATCAATGGAAAGAATCTAAAGGAAAAGAAGTTGTAAGATATAAATATAAGAGGTATTTCAATACAGACCGACATATCTTGAACTTTTCTTTTGGAAAAATATATCCCGAGATATCTTTTATTGGTTTTGGAAATTTGCAGAATACTGCTGAAATACCTCTAAAAAAAAACTTGCATTCATGGATTCTACCCTTTTAACATCTAAAGAAAAAAATTATGAAGACAAAACAATAGAGACTCTTGAAGAGAAGGTTCGGATTCTTGAAGATCAACTAAAAAGTATAGATAAAGATTTAAAGGAAAGAGTATCATATATTGAGTACTTTTTAGACAGAAAGACCCGGGGCTTTTTCTCAAGAATTAAGGGCAGATAATATTTAGTTTATATTTTTAACTAAGGTAGAATGCTCCTTTCTTTCAAATAAGTATCTTATGACTTCAATATCATCAGTTATGCTTAAAGCTAACATTAATTTTATTCTTGCTTTCTGGCCGGGGAGATCGCCGCCAAATATAACGCCAAGTTCTCTTAAAGTTTTTCCGCCTCCGGCATACCCATAAGAGTCCAAAACTCGTCCTGTAGGACATCGTGATACCATTACTACAGGAATATTTTTATTTATACTTTTTTCTACTCCTTCCATCATCTTTGGAGGAATATTTCCTCTTCCAAGGGCTTCTAATACTATTCCTTTATATCCGGAATCTATTAAAAAGTGGAGTATGTCCGATTCCATTCCTGAAACACATTTTACAAGTCCGACTTTGGATTCAATACTTTCCGTTTGAATATGCTGTTTATATGGTATATCTCTATAAAAAATAACTTCATCATTATCTATAATTCCAAGAGGACCGAATTCGGGTGACTTAAAAGTGTCAAGAGAAAGAGTATTTGTTTTTGTTACTTCACTTGCACTGTTAACTTCATTATTCATAACTACCAATACACCCTTATTTTTTGCATCTTCAGAAGTTGCCGTACAAATTGCGGCAGAAAGATTGCTCGAACCGTCATATCCAAGTTCTGAACTGTTTCTCATAGCTCCCACCACTACTATAGGTTTTTCTGTTTTAATAGTTAAATCCAATAGGTATGCTGTTTCTTCGAGAGTATCCGTTCCGTGAGTCACAACGACACCATTGATGTCTTCACGGGAAATCGTTTTTTTAACGGTCTGAGATAATTTCATCATTATGTCAGGAGTTATATGAGGACTCGGAAGATTAGCAAAATCAATAATTTCGATTTCCGCCGCTTTTTCAATATTCGTGACCATAGATAGTATTTCCTCACTGGACAAAGCAGGAATAGCAGCATGAATACGAGGATCAATCTTCATAGAAATAGTCCCGCCTGTGAATATAATGGCTACTTTTTTTCTTTTCATAATAAAGCCTCCTAAAGTTATTTTATGTACAATTATATTTTAACATATTATACAAAAATAAATAAAATAAAAAAGGACTCCTTATTAAGGAGCCCCTACATCCACAAAGGGATGTAACATAAAACCGTTCAAAAGGGGTATTGGGAATAGAGATCTTATTTGAGGTTACCAGGGGGATAACCACTCTCATATTATAGCAAATTACGACATGGTTTGCAACATCTTTTGCTAAAAAAATTTAAAAAACTTGTAATATATTTTTACTTCTCTAATTTATCAAGATTGTATATAATATTTTTAATGTATAAATAATATAAAAAAGGTTTTAATAGAAATATTAATAAATTAATGAAACCTTTTTTGAAACCCATTTAACGGAAAGTACAAATTAAGGAAGAACATGACTTTCCTATGGGTTATAAAAAAGGCTTTAATAGAAATATTAGTAAATCAATTAAGCCTTTTTTGAAATCCATTTAAGGTCAACTGTGTATTAATGAAAAATATAACTTTTATAGGGGTTATAAAAAAGAAGATAATATGATATATAATATAAAATGGAGATTGTTTTTATAGGTTCTTTAGATATTGGAAAATTGTTGTATAAAGTAAGTTATACCATGTTATTTAATTAAATTTTATATATTGACAAAGGATAAGGTGATGATCATGGAAATTTATTTGGATAATAGCTCGACTACAAAACCAAGAGATGAAGTAATTGAAGAAATGACTTTTATGCTTAAAACTTGCTATGGGAATCCTTCTTCTCTTCATAGAATGGGGTTTGATGCAGAGAAAAAGGTAAAATGGGCAAGAAATATAATTGCCGATTTTTTAAAAATAAGAAGTGATGAATTATTTTTTACTTCCGGAGGTACAGAAAGCAATAATTTAGCAATCCAAGGGATAATAAATAAAAATTTAAGATATGGCAATCACATTATTACTTCAAAGATAGAACATCCTTCTGTGCTTGATATTTTTAAAAACTATGAGAACAGGGGGTTAAGGGTTACTTATTTGGATGTAGATAAAGACGGGATTATAGATTTAGAAGAGCTTGAAGAAAGCATAGATGATGAGACTATTCTTATAGCTCTTATGCTGGTTAATAATGAGATCGGCTCAATTGAACCGGTGGAAAAAGTAAAAAAAATTTTGACGAGAAAAAGAAGTAAAGCTTTTTTTCATGTAGATGGAATACAAGCCTTTGGGAAAATTCCATTACATTTAAAAGAATGGGGAATAGACTCTTTTTCTTTTAGCGGTCATAAAATTCATGGGCCTAAAGGAATAGGGGGATTATATCTAAATAAAAATGTAATTTTAAATCCTCTGGTTTTTGGAGGAGGACAGGAAAGAGGAATCAGATCCGGTACCGAGAATGTTCCGGGAATAGTAGGAATGGGAAAAGCAGTGGAGATATTGAATAACGAATTTTTTGAGGCAGGAGAAAAAGTGACGGAATTAAAAAAATATTTTATCGGAAGATTAAAAAATGAAATTAGTGATATAAAAATTAATAGTGGAGTTGACGAGAGATTTTCTCCGTTTATACTTAATGTTTCATTTATGGGGATAAGAGGAGAAGTTCTCCTGCATTATCTTGAAGAAAAGGGTATATATATTTCTACAGGTTCCGCTTGCTCTTCTCACAGCAAAGAAAAAAGTCATGTGTTAAAATCTATAGGCCTTAAAGACAGAGAAGTAGAAGGAACTGTGAGATTTAGCTTTTCAGCTATGAATACAAAGAAAGATTTAGATTATACTTTAGATGTACTGAAAGATTCTTTGGAAGAAATAAGACGAATAACTAAGAGGTGATGAAATGGAGAACGTGATAAGTGTAAGTTTAGGCGAGATAGCATTAAAGGGATTAAACAGAGGAAGCTTTGAGGCGGTTCTTATAAAGCAGATAAAAAAAGCAATAAAGGATTTTGAATTTTCAAATGTATATAAGGATCAGGGAAAGATATACATTGAAGCTGATGAAAGATATTTTAGTTTAATAATCAAAAGACTTACAAAAGTTTTTGGGATTGTATATATCAGCCCATGCTTAAGAGTGGAGAAGAATATTGAAAGTATAGAACAGGCTGCCAAAATAATGATGATGAAAGCAATTGATGAAAGAAAGGTAAGTACATTTAAAGTAAAGACAAATAGAGTTGATAAGGAATTTCCGATAAAATCTCCTGAGTTTTCAAGAAGGATAGGAGAGGTTTTGTTAAATACCTTTGATGATATAAAAGTAGATGTTCATAATCCTGATACATTTTTGTATATAGATATTAAAAAAGAATGTTATGTATATACTGAGAAAGTTAAGGGCTATGGAGGACTCCCTGTGGGAACAAATGGCAAAGGCCTTCTTTTGTTATCAGGAGGTATTGACAGTCCTGTAGCGGGATTTTTGATGGCGAAAAGGGGAGTCAAATTAAGTATAATTCATTATCACAGTTATCCCTTTACAAGTGAAAGGTCAGAACAGAAAGTTAAAGAATTGGCAGAGATGCTTACTCATTTTAATGGAGAAATAAAGTTTTATAGCATTAATATATTAAATATCCAGAAAGCTATTCACGAAAGTTGCCCTGAAGACGAGATGACCATTATTTCGAGGAGATTCATGATGAGGATAGCAGATATGGTAGCAGAAAAAGAAGGTTGTGATGCAATCATAACGGGAGAAAGTTTAGGACAGGTTGCAAGCCAGACCATAGATGGGATTAAGGTAACGGACAATATTGTGGATAGGCCCGTTTTTAGGCCCCTGATAGGTTTTGATAAAGTAGAGATAATTAAAATAGCGAAGGATATAGAAACTTATGAGAAATCCATAGAACCTTTTGATGATTGCTGTACCGTATTTTTACCAAAGCACCCTGTGACCAGACCTAAAATAGAAACTATTGAAGAATCCGAAAAAAAATTAAATATAGATGAATTGATTGAGGAAGCGTTAAATAAAATAACAGTAACAATTATTAAATAATGCTGTTAAAGCTAATCATTCGCATTTAGAAGATATTGTATTTTTTTATTGACATTGGTGTCATTTATGTTAAAATAAGAATAGATATTAATTAGATATTAATAATCTATGGAAAGGAGGGAATAAAAAGTTTGCCAAAAGTTGTTAATTATGAAGAAAGGAAAGCAGAGATTATAGAAAAGGCTAAGGCACTATTTATTAAAAGAGGATATTTTAATACAAACATTTCTGATATTTCTAATAGTTGTGGATTTGGCAGAACTACAATATATCAATATTTTAAAAATAAGGACGAGATATTTTATTATGCTATAAGTGAAACGTTGGAAGAAATTAAAGGTAAAGTGGAAACTATTGTAACGGATAAAGATCTTACAATTGTGGAAAAACTAAAAAAACTGGTATTTGAATTAACTAATGAATATGAATATAATCATGTATTTATTATTGTTGCGGAAATATGTGTGATATTAAAAATGCAGAATAACAAAATAGTAAATAAGATTAAAGAATATTTTCAAGAGATAATGGATTCTATTAACGACCTCATATCTCAGGGAATTGAATCAAAAGAAATTAAACCTATTGATAGTGAAGGAATGGCAGAAACAATATTTTCTTTTATCAATTCTTTTATTATCCAACAGGATTCATATAGTGACATTGATTTTAAAAAAAGATTGAGCTCCCTTAATATTTTAATTGATGGGTTAAGAGCTTAATTATGTTAAGGAGGAATTTATTGTGGTAAATGTAAAGCAAATTGTAAGTACTGCATTAATGAATGAAGGACTAAAATATATTGAAAAGGATCCTATGGCAAACTTGCCTAAACTTGTTGACTGGGCCGGAAAGATTGTCACCTTGGATAATCATAAAAAACATGTGGAAACTTTCAGGAAGATTGTAAATGATCCTACCAGTAACTGGTATAAATTAATAGAAAGATTTTTTGATGAGCTGTCGCCCAGTACCAGAAAGAAATTTTTAATAAATTATATGGTTAATTCAGGTATGGTCGGTATTCCTATTGAAAAGAAAATGCAGGAAAAATATCATTGCAATGTTCCTTGGGCAATACTTATGGATCCTACCAGTGCCTGCAATTTAAAGTGTACAGGATGCTGGGCTGCAGAATACGAAAAGACGGATTCTATGAGTTTTGATACTTTGGATAGGATAATAAATGAAGGAAAAGAACTTGGAATATATATGTATATATATTCCGGAGGAGAACCTTTAGTGAGAAAAAATGATCTGATACGTCTTGCGGAAAAACATAGCGATTGTGCTTTCCTTTCCTTTACTAATGCCACATTAGTTGATGAGGAATTTGCTAAGAAACTTGGAGAGTTAGGTAACTTTGGACTTGCAATAAGCGTAGAAGGATTTGAAAAAGAAACGGATATGAGAAGAGGAAAAGGGACATTCCAAAGTGTAATGAATGCAATGGATTTTCTTAAAAAGTATGGAGTGGTGTTTGGATTTTCGACTTGCTATCATAAATATAATGTTGACGTAGTGGGATCAAAAGAATATTTAGAGATGCTTATAGATAAGGGATGTATGTTTGGATGGTATTTTACTTATATGCCCATTGGCAAGGATGCTGTGACGGATTTGATGGCAACTGCAGAGCAGAGAGAAGAGATGTATCATAGAGTAAGAGAATTCAGGGAAACTGAGCCGATATTTGTACTTGATTTTTGGAATGACGGAGAATATGTAGGTGGATGTATTGCCGGAGGAAGAAAGTATTTCCATATAAATGCCAGAGGAGATGTAGAACCTTGTGCGTTTATTCATTATTCCAATGTAAATATAAAAGATGTTAGCCTGATAGAAGCCCTTCAGTCTCCTATATTTAAGGAATATAATGAAGGTCAGCCATTTAACGGAAATCAGTTGAGACCTTGTCCTCTACTTGATAATCCTGAAAAATTGAAAGGTATGGTTGAAAGATCCGGAGCGGTATCAACCCAGCCTCTTGATAAGGAAGATGTTTATGATTTAACCGCAAAGACAGAAAAGGCTGCGGAAAAATGGGCAGAGACTGCAGATAAATTGTGGGATGAAACGTTAATAAGGAAAGGACAAAAAAAGAATGCAGTATAAAAAAAAGCCGATGCTTATCGGCTTTTTTTATAGCTAAAAATAAATAAATGTAGTATTATATATATGATAAATGAAGGAGGATGTTAAATGAAAAAAACACCAATTATTATTGTTATAGTAGTAGCTTTAATTTTAGTATTTGGCTTTGTAAGCATATATAACAATCTTAATACATTGGAAGAAAATGTGGATAGTTCTTGGTCTCAGGTAGAGAATGTTTTAAAGAGAAGAGCAGACCTTATACCGAATTTAGTGAATACCGTAAAGGGATATGCTAATTATGAACAAGAAGTACTGACAAGTATTACCGAAGCAAGAAGTAAATTTGAAAGCGCCAATACTCCGGGAGAATATGCGGAAGCCGACGGGCAATTAAGTGCAGCTGTAACCAAGCTGTATGCGGTAGCAGAAAATTATCCCGATCTTAAGGCAAGCAAAAATTTCTCTGATCTTCAATATGAGCTTTCAGGTACTGAAAATAGAATTGCGACGGAGAGAAGAAGATACAATGAAGCGGTACAAAGCTATAACTCCACTATAAGAAAATTTCCGACTAACATAGTTGCTAAGTTATTCGGTTTTGAGAAGAAAGCATATTTTGAAATAGATGCAAAGGATGCGGAAGTGCCGGATGTAAACTTTTAATGGGAGGATCTAAATGAAAAAAAGTGTTAAGGGCTTAATTGTATTATTTTTAATACTTTTAATAGGAACCAATATATCCTTTGCCGAAAAATTAAACCTTCCGGAAGCATCTCAAAATTTTTATGTCTATGATGAAGGCAATATATTAGACGCAGATGGAACTGACTACATTGTTTCTGTTAATGAAAATCTTTACAGAAAAACAGGTGCACAGGTTGTAGTCGCAATAGTTAATACCACAGGAGATACGGATATAAAAGAATATGCCAATAGACTATTCGAGAAATGGGAAATTGGAAGTAAGGAATATGATAATGGTATTTTGATTCTCATGGATTTGGAGAACAGAGAATTATGGATAGAAGTAGGATATGGTCTTGAAGGGCCTCTTCCTGACAGTAAAGTAGGAAGGATTATCGAAGATGAAATGATTCCTTCTTTTAAAGAGAATCAATATGAAAAGGGCATATTAAACGGTTTTAATTCCATTATTACCGTTATTGAAGATGAATACAATGTGGATGTCGGAAGAGAAAATGTTAATCAAAATATATATGAAAATTATTCTGAGAAAAATTTTTTTGGAGTAGGTAATATACTCCCTAAGATTTTAATCGTTATAGGAGTGATCGTCTTTCTGTTTATAGATTTTACCTTTTTCCACGGCTGGCTTACTTTCTTTATTTTAAGGAATATAGGCCGAGGCGGAAATGGAAGAGGTGGAGGAGACAGGGGCGGCGGCGGTTCTTCCGGAGGCGGGGGAGCCGGAGGAAGATGGTAAAAATAAAATCGGTATGATAAATACCGATTTTATTTTTTTGTGAAGAAAAAGATTTTTACACGAATTATTATTTATTAAATAAAAAATTTGCATATATTAAACAAAAAAATATATGGTTATACCTGTTTTATAGTATATTACTTTAATACAAGATAAAAAAGATACTCAAAAAACTATTGACTTTTTAGTAGCTTTTTTATTATAATAAACTGGTTAAAAGAATAGTTTAGTAATGATAAACAAATAATTTAATATATAGAGCAAACGTTAGAACGTTAGGAGGGAAAATGTGAAAATCGGAGATAAGATTAAACGTCTCAGAATTAAGAATTCTCTTACTCAAGAAGAATTGGCAGAGCGGTGTGAAATTACAAAAGGTTTTATTTCACAGGTAGAAAGAGACTTAACTTCTCCATCTATTGCTACTTTAGTTGATATACTTGATGGTTTGGGAACTAATCTAAAAGATTTTTTTAATGAAACCGAAGATGAAAAGATAGTGTTTTCGCAAGATGATGCCTTTGTTACTGAAAATGAAGAATATAAATATATTCTCAAATGGGTAGTTCCAAATGCTCAAAAGAATTTAATGGAACCCATTTTTGTTGAAATTCAGCCGGGCGGAAGCACAAAGGAAGATTCGCCTCATGAAGGAGAGGAATTTGGGTTTGTGATATCAGGTCATGTATTTATTCATATTGGAAATGAAAAGTATAAGCTAAAGAAAGGAGAAAGCTTTTATTTTAAGGCTAATTCTAATCACTATATTTCCAATGAGGGGAAACATGTTGCCAAGCTTATTTGGGTTAGTACTCCCCCCAGCTTTTAATATATAGAAGAGGTGATTGACTTGGAGAAAAACTGGATTATTGATTTAGTTGGCGTTTCTAAGAGATTTGGTGAATCGGAGGCTTTAAAGGATATTAACTTATATGTGAGAAGAAATGAATTTTTGACTCTTTTAGGTCCCAGTGGATGTGGAAAGACAACAACTCTTAGAATAATCGGAGGGTTTGAGCATCCCACTAGGGGAAAGGTTATATTTGAAGAAAAGGACATCACAGATATACCTCCTTATCAAAGACAAATAAATACGGTTTTTCAAAAGTATGCATTATTTCCTCACTTAAATGTGTTTGAAAATATAGCCTTTGGGCTAAAGATTAAGAAAATCAGCAAATCGGAAATAAGAGATAGTGTGAGTTACATGTTAAAATTAGTAAATTTAGAGGGCTTTGAAAAGAGGCCCATCGAATCTTTAAGCGGAGGACAACAGCAGAGGGTGGCAATTGCCAGAGCTTTAGTTAACAAGCCTAAGGTGTTGCTCTTGGATGAACCCTTGGGAGCTCTGGATCTGAAGCTCAGGAAGGGAATGCAATTAGAACTGAAAAAGATGCAGAAGAGGGTAGGAATAACCTTTATATATGTAACTCATGATCAGGAAGAAGCTCTTACAATGTCAGACACAGTCGTAGTAATGGACAAGGGCAAGATTCAGCAGATAGGGACCCCTGTTGATATATATAATGAACCTAAGAATATCTTTGTAGCCAATTTTATCGGGGAGAGCAATGTAATAGACGGCATTATGCATGATGATTTTATAGTGGAAATTCAAGGGGTTGTGTTTGATTGCGTAGATAAGGGATTTGATAAAGACGAAGCGGTAGATGTAGTTATAAGACCTGAAGATATTGAAATAGTATCAGCGGAGGAAGGACAATTAAAGGGGAAAATTACCTCCGTGACTTTTAAAGGAGTACATTATGAAATGATTGCTGAAAGTGGAAATTTTTCATGGAAGATTCAAAGTACCGTTATGAAACCTGTTGATGCGGAAATAGGGATGAAAATAATTCCGGAAAATATACATATTATGAAGAAGGTGAAAAATAATTGAAAAACAAAGGGTTATCATATCTTTATATTTTTTGGATGATAATGTTTACGATAATTCCTCTGCTTCTTATTCTGTTATTTAGCTTTACTTCAGGTGATATACAAAATATAACCGAGCTTAAATTCACTCTTACAAATTATAAAAGATTCTTTGATCCTGTATATATAAAAATATTGTTAAAATCCATAAATTTAGCATTGAGGTCTACTGTTATTTGTTTGATTTTGGGATATCCTATAGCATTGATTATCTCAAGAGAAAATATAAAGAAAAGAAATGCAATGATTCTTCTATTTGTACTTCCTATGTGGATGAATTTTCTCTTGAGAACTTACGCATGGAGAGCTATTTTAGGTAAAAACGGATTTATCAATTATATAATTCAAATGCTGGGATTTTCATCCGCAAATCTGATATACAATGACGGAGCTGTTATCTTGGGAATGATATATAATTTTTTGCCCTTTATGGTTCTTCCTATTTATTCCGTACTTATAAAAATAGATAACAATTTAATTGAAGCGGCAGAGGACCTTGGAGCCAATAAACTTAAAACTTTTTTAGGAGTTACCTTTCCTTTAAGCGTATCGGGAATAATGTCCGGAGTAACTATGGTATTTATGCCGGCTGTCAGTACATTTGTAATATCAAGACTTCTGGGGGGAGGACAATATATGCTTATAGGGAATTTGATAGAGCAGCAGTTTTTATGGGTTGGAGACTGGAACTTTGGTTCGGCAATTTCCATTATAATGATGCTTATAATATTACTATCGATGGGATTGACAGCTGTATTTGACAAAAATAAAGATAAAGAAGGAGGGAGCTTATGGTAGAAAAGACACTGAAAAAATTTTATGTATTCTTGATATTTGTATTTTTGTATGCTCCCATTATAATACTCATAATATTTTCTTTTAATAATTCCAAAACTTTAAGTAAATGGGATGGTTTTACTTTTAAGTGGTATTTGGAGTTATTCAAAGATGATGAAATAATGAGATCTTTATACTATACAATTGTAATTGCATGTCTTTCATCGGTGATTTCTACACTAATAGGGATATTTGCAGCTTTGAGTATACATAATATGAAAGGATTTAAAAAGAAAATTATCTTAAATATAAATTATTTGCCTGTTTTAAATCCAGATATAGTTACGGCCATATCCTTTATGACTTTATTTAAGTTTATGAGTATGAATTTTGGATTTATGACTATGCTTTTATCTCATATAGCCTTTAATGTTCCTTATGTAGTATTATCAATACTTCCTAAACTGAAACATATGAATAAATATTTAGAGGAGGCAGCAATGGATTTGGGGGCGACTCCTTTGTACGCTTTGAGAAAGGTTATAATTCCCGAAATAATGCCGGGGATTATAACAGGAGGGCTTTTGGCATTTACTTTATCTATTGACGATTTTGTTATCAGTTTTTTTAATACCGGTAACGGCGTTACTAATTTGAGCATTACCGTATATTCCATGGCAAGGAGGGGTATAAAGCCAGAGTTAAACGCACTTTCAACAATAATGTTTTCAACTGTTCTTATACTCCTTTTATTGATAAATAAAAGAAATTCAAAGGAAGATGGAGGTGGGTTAATGTGAGCAAGATAGTAAGAAAATTTGTATTTGTTGCCATAATAGTTTTTGTGACTTTAGTAAGTGTTTCCTGTAAGAAAGATGATAAAGTTGTACTCAATGTTTATAACTGGGGAGATTATATTGATCCCGATACAATTGATGAATTTGAAAAGGAATTCAATATTGACGTTAATTATGATACCTTTTCTACCAATGAAGATATGTATGTAAAGATCAAATCCGGAGGAGGAAATTATGATGTGCTGTTTCCTTCGGACTATATGATTGAAAAGATGATTAAAGAAGATATGCTTTTGGAATTAGACATGAATAATATTCCCAACTATAAAAATATAGATGATAAATTTAAAAATTTAGATTTTGATCCGAAAAATGAATATTCAGTTCCTTATATGTGGGGGACCCTGGGAATTATATATAATAAAAAGTTTGTCAATGAAAAAATTGACAGTTGGAATGCTTTATGGGATGAAAAGTATAAAGGTCAAATACTTATGCTTTTCAGTCAAAGGGATTCTCTGACGGCTGCATTTAGAAGGCTTGGCTATTCTATAAATACCAAAAATCCCGAAGAACTTTTAAAGGCTAAAGATGAACTTATAAAGCAGAAACCCTTGGTGTATGCATACGTAGGAGATGAAGTCAAAGACCTGATGATTGGAGAAGAAGCAAATTTAGCAATTGTTTGGTCTGGGGATGCGGCATATATGATAAAAGAAAATAAAAATTTGGAATATGTAGTACCTAAAGAGGGTTCCAATTTGTGGTTTGATAATGTTGTAATACCTAAAGGAAGCGAACATAAGAAAGAGGCGGAAGAATTTATAGATTTTTTGTGTAGAGGGGATATAGCAGCAAAGAATGCCGAATATATCGGGTATTCTTCTCCAAATAAAGAGGGGGTGAAACTTTTACCTAAAGATATTCAAAATGATAAAGTAGCATATCCGGATGAAGAAACTATAAATAATTGTGAAATATTCACGGATCTCGGGGATTTTGTTAAAGAATATGACAGAATCTGGACTGAAATTATAGGTGACTAAATATATAAAAGACTTAAAAAGACGAGTAAAAAATAACAGCCGTTATTTTTTACTCGTCTTTTCTTTTAATTTTATGGTATGATTGAATTATGTTAAACAACTATTAAGAGAGTAAATAACGAGGGGGATAAGTTTATGAATGAAAAATATAAGTATTTAATAATAGGAAACGGAATCTCATGTTTGTCGGCAATAAGAGAAATAAGGAAGAATGATAAAGAGGGAACTATTGCTGTGATCTCAAAAGAACCATATCTTACATATTACAGAATTAAACTGACAGAATGTATAAGCAAAGATTTTAAAGATGAAGAACTTCTTGTCAATAAACAAGAATGGTATGATGAAAGGAAAGTGAAGGTTGTATTAAATAAAATTGCAAAGAAAATCAATGTAACTGAGTCGAGCATAGAATTAGACGACGGAATGGAAATTTTTTATGAAAAGCTGTTGTTAGCTGTGGGAAGCAGTCCTTTTTTCCCTCCGATAATCCGAAAGTGTGAAGATGGAGTTTTCGCTTTGAGGACAATAGAAGATCTAAGGCATATTAAGGAATATTTTAATCATTGTAAAAGTATTACTGTTATAGGAGGAGGACTTTTAGGTTTGGAAGCAGCATGGTCAATAAAAAATTTACAGAAAGAAGTAAACGTAATAGAGTTTTCTCCTTTTTTGCTTCCTAATCAATTAGATGAAGAGATATCTCGAAAGTTAGAAAGAAAATTATTTGATATGGGCATCAATATATATTTAAATTCCTCTTGCGAAGAGATACTTGGAGAAGACGAGGTCAATGGGATTAAGTTAAAGAATAACGGAGAAATACATACGGACGCAGTGTTGTTTTCAACGGGGGTAAGATCTAATCTGGGTTTGGTAAAGGAAACCGATATAGATTTTGACAGAGGTATAAAAGTTGATAGCCATATGAGAACAAATTTAAAAAATATTTATGCCGCAGGAGATGCAGCACAAGTAGATGGAAAGGTGTTGGCTCTTTGGAGTGCCGGAAATGAGCAAGGAAAAGTTGCGGGGGCCAATATGTCGGGAGGAGAGAGAGAATATACTTCGGCGATTCCTTATACTACATTGGAGATAGGAGATGTTTCTTTATTTTCGGCAGGGAACATAAAAATTTATGATGATTTGTATGAATTTAGGGACGAAAATAACGGTATTCATCATAAACTTTTTTCATGTGACGGAAAAATAACAGGAGTTATTTTATTTGGAGATATAAAGGGAATGAATAAATTTAGGAAAGCTGTTATAGATAAGGAAAATATTAAAAAATTCTTAGAAGATAATGTTGGTTTCAGAAAAATATAAAATTTGAAATTTAATATATTTTATTATATGTTAAAGGAAAGGAATAAATAATATGAAATATATAGAAAACAATTCGAATGATCCTCATTATAATCTTGCTTTAGAAGAATATATATTTAAAAATTTAGATATAAATGAGGACTATGTAATATTATGGATAAATGAGCCATCTATTATTGTAGGAAAAAATCAAAATACCATTGAAGAAATAAATATGGATTTTGTTAGGAAAAACAACATCAATGTAGTAAGAAGGATAACGGGAGGAGGAGCGGTATATCACGATTTCGGAAATTTAAACTTTTCTATTATTACCAAATCCGGACCTTTGGAAAAAATTGATTTCAAAAAATATAATATTCCCATAGTAAATGCGTTAAAAAGAATTGGAATTCAATGTGAGCTTTCAGGAAGAAACGATATCACTATAAATGGGAAAAAATTTTCTGGAATAGCACAAAGTATAATAAAAGGCAGGGTGCTGAATCATGGTACTTTACTTTTTGATTCTCAGTTGGATGTTTTGACAAAGGCTTTAAATGTAAGAGCCGAAAAGATAGAGTCTAAAGGAATTAAATCCGTAAGAAAACGCGTGACAAATATAAGTCCCTATATGAAGGAAAAAATAACTATCTTTAAATTCAGAGAAATTCTTCTTAATTATATATTTGAAGCGGAAGGGCAGCCTGTGGAAATATATAGCCTTACTGAAGATGAAAAGAAGGGTATTCAAAAACTGGCAGATGAAAAATACAACACATGGGATTGGAATTTTGGACGATCCCCTGAATTCAATTTTAAAAATTATAAGAAATTTGATGCTGGTTTTGTTGAAGTCTCTCTTCATGCGGTGGACGGAAAAATTCAAAATATTAAAATATACGGAGACTTTTTTGGAACGGAAGATATAGAAAAACTGGAAAATATGCTTATAGGTTTAAAATATGATGAATACGAAGTAAAAGAAAGGTTGAAAGATGTTGAGATAAATAATTTCTTAGGAAATATATCAAAAGATAACTTCATCTCTTGTATTTTTGATTAAACAAAGGAATGCTAATCATGTTTTGTTTGAGGTGATAATTTGAAATTGGTTTGTTTGGGCGATAGTATAACTTATGGTTACAGAGTAAGGAGAAAGGAATCCTGGGTATCATTATTATCTGAAAGATCAGGCATCTCTGTTGTTAATAAAGGGATTGTGGGAGATACCACTTCAGGCATGCTGTCAAGGTTGGAAAGAGATGTTTTAAGAGAAAAGCCCACTCATGTGATGATAATGGGAGGAAGCAATGATTTTGTCTGTGAAATGCCTATTTCGATTGTTAAGTCTAACATTTTTTCTATGGTCTATCAATCATATCATTATGGAATATTGCCCTTATTGGGCATACCCATTCCAATGATTGCAGAAGAGGCAAAGAAATTCTTCCAATTTAGTGATGACTTTGAAAAAATCAATTCAAATATAGAAGAATATAGAAATTGGCTGATAAATTTTTCTTCTTTGTCCCAATGTAAATATTTAGACCTTTATAGTATTTTTATTGACAGCAAAACTGAGAGTCTGAAAAGGGATCTGTATATCGACGGCATACATCCGACTAAGGAGGGAAATTTGAAAATTTCCGATTATATAATGTCCGTTTTGAAACTGTAGAGTTTTATTTTAATATTTGCTTCTGAATATATTTGGACTTTGAATACAAGGAAAGGTGGCTAATATGATCGAAATATCTTATGAGCAATATATCAGGGAAGTGGAATTATTAAGCTCCAATATCATTTCGTATAATGAATATCCCTTTAATTTACCGGCAGTTAGGAACTTATCGGTTCTTAGTTTTCATCCTAATGTAACGTTTATTGTCGGAGAAAATGGAAGCGGTAAGTCCACCTTGTTAGAAGCAATAGGTGTTGCTTACGGATTTAATCCTGAAGGAGGAACGAAAAATTTTAATTTTTCTACTGCAGATACTCATTCAGGATTATATAAATATATAAAAATTGTTAAGGGAGTTAAAAAACCTAAGGACGGATTCTTTTTACGGGCAGAAAGCTTTTATAATGTAGCAACGAATGTCGATGAATTGGAGAAAATAGATCCGGGACTAATTGATTATTATGGAGGGCGTTCTTTGCACAGACAATCTCACGGCGAATCCTTTATGGCATTGTTGATGAACCGTTTCAGAGGTAATGGAATTTATATATTAGATGAGCCGGAGGCAGCATTATCTCCAACAAGGCAAATGGCTTTAATTTCGAGAATGCATCAATTGGTAAAAGAGAACTCCCAATTTATTATAGCTACTCATTCGCCAATTATTATGGCATATCCTAATGCCAAAATATATAATATTGATTTTAATTATAAAGAAGAAAAATATACTGATACGGATCATTATAAAGTTACAAAGGAATTTCTTAATAATACATCAAAGATGCTGAATATACTGTTAAATTGAGAATATAGTAAGAGTTATAAAATGATATCCGTGATTTATATTTTGGAAGGGAAGTAGTAAAGAGGCCTATGATGATACAACATATTGATTTTAGTATATTAAATTTTATTCAATTTTATCTTCATTCTGATTTTTTGGATCATGTAATGATTGGAATTTCCAGACTTGGGAATGGGGGAGCTATAAGCTATTCCTTCCCGTCAGGCCATGCAGGGTCGTCTTTTGCTGTGGCAACGGTGATAAAATTCATTAATAAAAAATTGCTACATTTGTAATAATATTTTCAATACTTATGGCATTTTCGAGGTTATATTTGTATGTTCATTTTCCGTCAGATGTTATTGCCGGAATATTGATTGGTATATCATGCGGTCTATTAGCGATAAAAATATATGATAAGTTTTATAATTTCATAAAGATGCAGAAATTATAAATATAACATTTTGTTCACCATATGCATACTTTAATAAAGAACCTATAAATAAAAAAGGCTTCTATTAAAACACCAATAAGCTAAGGAAGCCTTTTTTGGAACCCATTTAAGGTCAAGTATGAATTAAGGGAAATAGGGGCTTTTCCTATGGGTTATGAAAAAAGGGGAATTAGGAGGTATGTAATATGTGTTCGATATGTGGATATGTGGATTTTAACAAAAAGATAGATCCTAAGTATATAATGGAAATGAATTCTTCTTTATCTCACAGAGGACCGGATCAAAATGGGATTGCTTTTGGATTTGATTGGTGTTTTGGACATAACAGACTTGCCGTTATAGATGTGGAAAAGGGAATCCAGCCTATGATTTCAGAGAAGAATGGATATAAGTATACTATTATATACAACGGGGAACTGTACAATTCCTTAGAATTAAAGAATGAACTTCTTTCATTGGGACACACCTTTAAGACTGACTGCGATACGGAAGTGGTGCTTCATGCTTATATGGAATGGGAAGAAGAATCTCCGAAAAGACTTAACGGTATTTTTGCCTATGGAATTTATGACGAGTTGAACCATCAGGTTTTCCTGGCAAGAGATCGGCTAGGAGTGAAACCTCTTTTTTATTCTCAAAAAGATTCCACAGTAATTTTTAGTTCGGAAATAAAAGCAATATTAAAATACGAAGGAATGAAAGCCGAGATAGATAGAAAAGGGTTTATGGAAGTTGCTTGCCTTCTTCCAACTCGTGTGCCGGGCAGCGGAGTATTCAAAGGGATAAATGAATTGGAACCTGCTTCTTTTATGATTATTAAAAAAGATAAACTTATAATTCAAAAATATTGGGAAATAGAACCAAAACGAAATACCCATACTTATTCGGAAGCAGTTGTATATTTGAGAGAACTTTTGAGAGATACAGTGAGACGGCAAATAGTTTCGGATGTTCCTCTCTGCACTCTCTTATCGGGAGGGCTTGATTCCAGTACAATTACATGTATTGCATCAGAGGAATTGTCAAAGAGGAATGAAATCTTAAGGACTTATTCCTTTGATTATGAAGAAAACAATATATATTTTAAACCTAATTCTTTTCAACCGGACAGCGATAATAATTATTCCTTGGAAGTATCAAAATATTCTAAAACCGTTCATAAAGTTCTAACAGCACCTTTAAATACAGTTATAGATCTTCTCTATGAAGCGGTAGATAAAAGGGATATGCCGGGCATGGCTGATATAGATTCTTCCCTGATGTATTTTTGCGGTGAAATAAAGAAAAACCACACTGTGGCTCTTTCAGGAGAATGTGCGGATGAAATATTTGGCGGATATCCTTGGTTTCATAAGGAAGGAGTAATGAGCAAAAATATTTTCCCGTGGATATATTCTCTTAAGGACAAAATAGAATTGTTTTCTCCGGATATAATAAATTTAGAGGAATCCACATCTTATGTAAATAGTATATATGAGAAAAGTGTGTCATCTTGTCCGGTAATTGAAGGGGAAAATTATAGAGATAGAGAAAAAACCATAATATGTTGGTTGAATTTAAATTGGTTCATGGTTTCTTTATTGGAAAGAAAAGACAGAATGAGTATGGGCAGATCTCTGGAAGTAAGAGTACCCTTTGCAGACCATAGAATAGTCGAGTATGTTTTTTCTCTTCCTTGGAGCTATAAGTATAAGGACAATCAACCTAAAAGTATCTTAAGGGATGCAGCTAAAGGAATAGTTCCTTTAAGTGTTGTAAATCGAAAGAAAAGTCCATATCCTAAAACGGTAAGCCCTAATTATGCCTCTAAAGTAAAATCTATTTTGGATGAGCGGTTAAGTCATAAAGATTGTATATTGAGTGATATAATTAATATAAAAAAATTATCTCAGATATTGGAATCAAATACTCCATGGTTTGGCCAATTGATGTCTGGCCCCCAATTTATGGCTTGGCTTATTCAATTGGATTATTGGATAGGGAAATATAGAATAAATCTGATTAAATAGTTAGATATGAGTAGTCATTATCTATCTGAAATTTTTGATGATATTTGTCCATTACTTAAGATCGAAGTCTTAAGTAATGGACAAATAAAAGCTTAACATTAGGATAATTCAAATTTACCTGTACACAACTGATAATAACGGCCTTTTTGTGCGATAAGTTCTTCATGATCTCCCCGTTCAAGAATTGTACCATTTTCAAGAACAATAATTGCTTTTGCATTTCTTACGGTAGAAAGCCTATGAGCAATTACAAAAACTGTCCTGTTTTCCATCAGACGATCCATTCCGTCTTCAATTAGTTTTTCTGTATGGGTATCTATAGAACTCGTAGCTTCATCAAGAATTAGTACGGGAGGATCTAAAACTGCAGCTCTGGCAATAGCGATCAACTGACGCTGACCTTGACTTAAGTTTGTTCCATCTTCTGATAACATTGTATCATAGTCTTCTGGCAGACGCCTGATGAATGAATCTGCATTAGCCAGTTTTGCCGCTTCTATTACCTGCTGTCTGTCGGCATCCTGATTTCCGTATCGTATATTATCTATAATAGTCCCGGAAAATAAATGAGTATCCTGAAGGACAACTGCGATGGAATGACGCAGATCATCTTTTTTGATTTTGCGAATATCGATACCGTCGTAAGTAATATTTCCGGAATCCACGTCATAAAATCGATTGATAAGATTTGCGATTGTTGTTTTTCCGGCACCGGTGGAACCTACGAAGGCGATTTTTTGCCCTGGTTTTGCATAAAGGTTTATTCCGTTGAGAATAGGGTGTCCAGGTTCATAACTGAATACTACATCATGGAAACGTACGTCTCCTTTCAAAGTTATGAGGTCAAATCCACCTTTGGTATTTGAACATTTCCATGCCCAATTTCCAGTTCTATTGCTGCTTTCTTTCAGGACTCCTTCAGAATCTACAGTTGTATTGACCAATGTAACTGTTCCTTTATCTATTTCCGGAGTTTCGTCCATAATCTCAGAAATGCGTTCCGCGCCGGAAAGAGCCGCAAGAATAAAGTTAAGCTGTTGAGAAAATTGATTGATGGGCATTGAAGTTTGGCGTACATAAACAAGGTAGGAAGACAAACTTCCAAGGTCTATTCGTCCGGAAATAGCTAAAAATGCACCTACACATGCAGAAATAGCATAGTTGAAATATGAAATACTTACAACTATCGGAACTAACATCCCGGAATAGGTTAATGCTCCTGTAGCAGCTTCCCTCAGATTTTCATTATGTCTGCAAAATTCTGTGAAATTTTTATCCTCATGATTAAAAACTTTGACTACCTTTTGTCCGCTTACCATTTCTTCAAGGAACCCATTTAAACTGCCCATATATTTTTGCTGATGAGAAAAATAGGTATGGCTCTTTTTTCCGCTGTATCTGAGAAAAATAAACATACAAAAAAATGATGTTAATACAATAGTCGACAATTTATAGTTTAAAATCAGGAGTATTATAAATGTAGCTACTATAGTAACAAAATTTTTTATGACTACGGTAAAGCTGTTGTTTAAAGCTTCTGCAACCGTATCTATATCGTTGGTAAAACGACTCATCAATTCACCATGAGTTTTTGCATCGAAAAATTTTAAAGACAGGGTTTGTACCTTGGAAAAAAGGTCATCACGGATTTCCTGAATAATTTTTTGTGCCACTTTTACCATCAACTGAGTGTATCCATGGGTTGAGACTACACCGGCAAAATATATAATCCCGGTGAAAATAAGAATTTTAATGAGGCCTTTCATATCCCCCGGAATAATATAGTCATTTATAATAGGTTTAATCATGTATGTCCCCAAGACATTGGTCAGAGCATTTATTATAACCAATACAAGGATAATCATAAGAGGGCCTTTATGTTTTTTCATATAACACCAAAGAAACGCCATTGTTTTACGAATATTTTTCGGTTTTTCGTACTTCATAGTTTTTGCCATTACGCAGAGGCCTCCTTTTCCTGAAATTTATAAATATCCCTATAGATTACGTTTCTGAACAGCAATTCTTCATGGGTACCCATATCGTTGATTTTTCCGTCTTTAAGTACTATGATAAAGTCGGCATTTTTTATGGAGCTGACACGTTGGGTAATAACGATTTTAGTAGTATATTTTAGATTCTCTGCCATTCCCTTGTATATTTTTGCTTCTGTAGCTGTATCTACCGCGCTTGTTGAATCATCCAAAATAAGAATTTTCGGCTTTTTGAGAAGGGCCCTTGCAATACATAGTCTTTGCTTTTGACCACCCGAAATATTTACACCGCCTTGCCCCAAATCTGTATCATATTTCTCCGGCATCTTTTCGAGAAATTCATTTACACAGGCAATACGGCAAACCAAATCCAGTTCTTCATCTGTTGCGTTTTCATTACCCCATTTCAAATTTTCACGAATTGTTCCGGAAAAGAGAGTATTTTTTTGTAAAACCATACCCACGGCATCGCGAAGATGAGTGAGAGAATATTCTTTTATATTACGTCCGTCTATTTTTATGATTCCGGAAGTTACGTCATAAAGCCTTGGAATCAACTGTACCAATGTAGATTTTGCAGAACCCGTTCCGCCTATAATACCGACGGTTTGTCCCTTTTCAATATGTAGACAAATATCTGAAAGAACATATTCCTTGGCAGTTTCTTGATATTTAAAATACACATGCTCAAAATCTATTGCACCTTCCTTAATTATATAATCAGATGGACCTCCAATTATACCCAAAGGTTCATCCATAACTTCAAGAATACGGTCGGCGGAAGTCATGGACCGGCTCAACATTAAAAATACATTTGAAATCATCATAAGAGAATTAAGAATTTGAAGTACATAGCTTAAAAATCCGGTTAATTTTCCAACCTGCATTGTTCCCAAATTAATGAAGTTTCCTCCGAACCACAATATGCCGATAATGGTAGAATACATGACAAGCAAAAAGCAAGGCATGTTCATTACTGCATAATGGAAAGCCTCTTCGGAAGATTCCTTAAATTCTTTGTTGACTTTACTGAATTTGCCACATTCGTACTCACCTTTTACATATGATTTCACGGTTCTTATGGCTGTTAAATTTTCTTGAACGATAGAGTTTACTCTGTCAAGAGTACGTTGCATTTTTCTGTATATAGGCCCAAGCTTTTTTAAAATTAATATAAGGCAGACAGCTAATATCGGCATTGCTATTCCGAAAATCATTGCAAGCTGTGGATTCATTAAGATGGTCATTACCAATGCCAGTACCAGCATTACGGGACTGCGTACTACCGGACGTATTCCGTTGCATATTGCGTTTTGCATTATTGTGATATCACTTGTAAGACGCGTTATAAGTGACGGCGTACTGAAATGATCCATATTGGAAAAAGAAAAACTTTGTATCTTTTGATACTCCGCTTTTCTAAGTTCCGCTCCGAAACCCTGTCCCGCTTTTGCAGCCAAACGGGCATACATCACTCCCAGAAGAAGTGAAATAAGTGCACATACAATCATTGCAAGGCCTTTGCCCAAAATATAATTTTTATCTCTATTGGCGACGCCTACATCAATAATATCGGACATAATCAACGGTATTACCAATTCAAATGCCGATTCAAGCATAACACAGACCATACTTCCGATTAGATGATATCGATATTTTCTAAAATAAATAAAAAAACGTTTCAGCACTTATTTACCTCCAATTATCTAAATAAATTTTTATTCAAGGATTTTATCTGTTAAATTATAATACATACGGCTGAGATAGTCCAAAAATTGTTCTTGTTCTTCTTTTGTAAAACCCTGTAGAGAAACTTCTTCAATTTCCTTACAGAGACACAGCCATTTCTTATAGGCACTTTGTCCTTTTTCGGTAATTGAAACCGATTCTGCACGCTTTCGTTCAGCAGGAGCCGAACGTTTGATTAAGCCGTTTTGTGCCATATTATTTAGGAGCTGGGATACTGTTGCCGGTTCGATATCCAGTGCCATCGCTATTTCTTTTTGCATACAGCAATTATGTTCCGAGACATAAGTTAAAATTTTCGGCTGCCCTGGAGAAAGACCAATTTTTGTCATACCGGGGCGTGTCTTATTTTTCTGAGCATGAGAGGTTTTAACCAAAGCCATGTGTAGTCCAATAGACATAAATTTTCCTCCTTTATAATTAGTAAACTAATTGTTAGTAACCTAATTATATTTTAATTAGACTTAAATGTCAAATAATACTTTTTTGGAACCCATTTACGAAAAATTTATATTAAAAAAATTATGATTCTCCTATGGGTTATAAAAAAGGAACCTATTTTTAATATTAATTTAAAATAAGTTCCTTTCCATATACTTTTATAATCTATAGGAAAATCCAATTTATTCTAATTTACATTTTCAGCAAATGGATTCCATTATATTTTGTCACTGTTCATCTTTTTTGTGAATACAAGGACAGCAATGACCGTAATAATAGCTGCATATACGATTACCCACCATAAATCTGATAAAATTAAAGAATAATTGCCGGAAATGGCGGCTCTTCCGGCATTGACAGCATGAAGGAAGGGAAGTGCCTCTGCAGTTTTTTTGAATGCGCCGCCGACCAGATCAATGTCAAACCAAGTTCCGGAAAGCCACGCGCTCAAATTCGTCAGCAGTGCACCGCATATACCGCCCACTTGCCTGTCATTGAATAAACTGCCGCAAAGCAAACCTATTGAAATGAACAAAACTGCTGCCGGAATTAATACGATGATGGTAAGCAATACATTCATGCTTGGGGCTAATCCCAAGAAAAATGCCACGACAAAACATACACAAACTTGCAGCATAGCCATAGGGAATAGGGGAAGCATATATCCGAAAATAAAATTACTTGATTTAAGGGGAGAAGCAAACAAACGCAGCATAAATGAACTGGTTCTGTCCTTTGCAATCAGCATACCTGAAAAAAGCGAAATAAAGGAAAGTCCAAAAACCGCAATTCCGGGAGTAAGGTGCTTAATTTCAAATAGTTTAACGGGAATATTTGATTGTATTGCTGATAGAAGTAAAAGCAGGATTACGGGAAAACCAATGCCAAAGGCTAAATTAATTCTGTCTCTCACAATTTCTTTTCCGTTTCGTGAAGCAAAAGCTAATGTTTTCATACATCCATACCTCCATTTTCTGCGATAGCAATAAAAGCATCCTCAAATTTTGTTGTATTTGTCTTTTTCAGTAGCTCGCTTACGGTACCTATTGCTTTTAACTCACCCTTTACCATAATGCCGATTCTGTCAGACAGAGATTCTGCTTCTTCTAAATAATGAGTAGTTAGAATAACCGTAACTTTACCTTTTAATTTTTTAATAATATTCCAGAGCTCTTTCCTCGCAAGTACGTCAAGACCAAGGGTAGGTTCATCAAGAAACAAGATTCGAGGTTCTGAAATTAATGCCATTGCAATACTAAGTCTTCTTTGCCAACCACCCGATAATATTTTTGCCTTGGTCTGTTCAATTTCGGAGAGATCAAAAGCTGATATAGTATTTTCGGCCTTTTGTCTGGCTTGTTTTTTGTTACTTCCGTATATTTCTGCAATAAATTCAAGATTTTCTTTGACAGTCAGATTAGGAGCTATGGCCGTTTCCTGAGGTGAAATGTTGATATGTTCTTTCACTTTTATTGGATTTGAGACGATGCTGTTACCGAAAATTATTCCATCGCCTTTTGTTGGTTTAGTAAGACATGATAACATTTTTATGGTGGTGGATTTTCCTGCACCGTTTACGCCTAATAAAGCAAACAGTTCTCCCTGTTCAATAGTTAGGTTAAGAGAATTGACAACTGTTTTTTCATTATATTTTTTTGTAAGATTAGTTGTTTGAATTGCTATCATTTCTTTTTCTCCTCATTGTCGCTGATTTTTTTAATTTCCTTTGCAAAAGTTAAATTGTCTTCATTGCTATGCTCGGGATAAATTTCTCTGCCCTTCCCACTTAAAATTTCATCTGCAATCTTGTCGAAAATACCTGTTCTTTCAATTGCAATACCTTTCTGGGCGTCGGCAAGTAAAATCAATGTATCTCCAGATTCAATTCCAAACATGTCACGAACTTCCTTAGGAATTACAATTTGACCTTTTGGGCCTACCTTGACTGAACCCATATATTTACCTGTGTTCTTAGATTTACTTTTCATATTAAAACCTCCAATAAGTTTTACATGTAATACTTGTATAACTAATTATACTTTTAAATTTAAATTTTGTCAATGAAAACCTCCGAATAATAACTTAATTTGAGGCCAAATGTTTCATTTACAGGTTAACTACTTTGATAATTTCATTATCTCAGCATAATATAAATATATGCTGTCGTTAAATAACTGTTTGGTTAACAGAAACGTATTTTTATTTTTTATTTTTTTATGTTATAATCGCAATTGGACTATTTAATTAAATTCAATAATTTAAAGGTGGAAATTTTATGAATACTAACAACAAATACAAATCAGTAATTGATATTAATTCCAAGAAATTGCCGGTTTTATATAAGAGCATATTAATAGGATTGGCAGTAGGTATTGTAGCATCTTTTTATCGTTTAGTTCTTATGAGTGGAGAAAAATTATGTTTTAGAGTATATGATTACATAGATAGTCATTTGATATTATTCCCCTTTGTATTTATAATACTTTGTCTTCTCGGTTTTTTTGTAGGAATTTTGGTTTCAAAATATAAGATGATTAGCGGAAGCGGTATTCCTCAAGTTAAAGGAATTATAATGGGATATTTTAAGAATAATTGGTTCAGTACGTTAATTGCAAAATTTGGAGGAGGAGCTCTTTCTATATTATCAGGCCTTTCTTTAGGGCGAGAAGGACCGTCGGTTCAACTTGGAGCTTGTGTGGCTCAGGGAATAGGAGATAAATTTGCCGATTCTCAGACAGAGAAGAAGATACTGATTGCAAGCGGTGCAAGTGCAGGACTTTCGGCTGCCTTTAATGCTCCTCTGGCAGGGGCTATGTTTGCAATGGAAGAGATATTTAAATATTTTTCTCCTGTTATTTTATTGTCGACTATGACAGCAGCTGTTGTTTCTGATTTTATTGCCAGAGTTATTTTCGGAACCGGTCCCGTATTTAATTTTAACGTTCAAAATACCATACCGTTGAATAAATATTGGTTGCTTTTCATACTTGGAGCTATACTTGGAATTGCCGGAGCCTTTTATAATTATATATTATTAAAGAGCCAGAAACTTTATAAAAAAATCGGGAAATCCAATATAAAAGTCAGAATGATAATTACATTTGCCTGTGCTGGATTATTGGGAATATTTTTCCCCATCGTATTGGGAAGTGGAAATAAAATAATCGGTCAACTTCAGTTATCCACGGGGATTAGGTTTTTATTTTTGATCCTTGCCGTTAAATTTATATTTTCTATGGTAAGCTTTGGCTCCGGTGCGCCGGGAGGAATATTTTTTCCTCTTCTCATTATGGGAGGGATTATCGGTGCAATTTGGGGAAATATTTCAATAAACTATTTAGGGTGTGACGAAAATTTATTTTACAATTTTATAATACTTGCTATGGCTGGATATTTCACATCGATTGTCCGAGCACCCATAACGGGTATTATCTTGCTGGTTGAGATGACCGGGTCATTTACTCATCTGTTATCCCTCACCGTAGTTGCAGTTTCGGCTTATGTAGTTGCTGATTTATTGAAAAGTGCACCTATATATGACTCTCTGCTGGAAAATCAAATTTCAGAATCCAAGATAGACACGGAATATGATAAAAGCAAGAAAATTACCATAGAAACAATTGTTCATCACGGTTGCCAAGCTGAGAATAAACTTGTAAAAGAAATTGCTTTTCCGAAGGAGTGCCTCCTTATTTCAATCAGACGGGGAGGAAGGGATATTATTCCTAAAGGAAATACGAGAATTTTGGGAGAAGATTATCTGGTATTTCTTATTAATTTAAATGAAGAACCTAAGGTAAGAGAGATATTAAACAGAATTACAACTTTACAGTAATTTATGACTTGGTTCATTTGATGGATTATTGGACAGAAAAATATAAAATAAATTTGATTAAATAATTCAGATATTAAAATTAGAGAAAATTGATATTGACTAAATAATGGGTTGTAATGTAAGGGAACTGTTTATACAACAGTTCCCTATAAAATATCTCAGCTATTATTTATTATTTCACCATGGATTATAACCCTACCTTCATCAGGACATTTTATGTCAAACATAGCTGCCCTTTTATTGCCATAATCCAATGTTCCACCATTTAGCAATGTATAGACATAAGGATATGCCGCATTCCAAAGTTCATGGCAGATAGGGGGGCATAAATCTTCAATGATGTATTCATCCCCTTCTTTGCAATATCTACCTCTACAATTGCTTTTTACTACAGTCAATTTGACTTTAGGCATTTTTATTCCTCCTTTGTACCATAATCTTTTATAATTCAACTTTCCGTTCTGACTATATTACATGTGGCAACGGCGCTGATATTATCTTCTCCTGTAGATAGATTTTTTGGAGCGTGGATATTAAACATAAAACCTGTCTCGGAATATTTTTTATCTATGCCTTTTGAGTATTCTTCATCTATAGCAATATTAATTACTTCACCAATGACCAGTACTGCAATACCCATATTGGTTAAATCCGAGGTACTGTGTAATTTACATTCCAAGCACAAGAAGCTTTCTTTAATTCGCGGAGCATTAATGAGTTTCGCTTTTTCTTCCGTAAACTTGCCAATTATAAATTCATCAGCTTCATAATTATTATTTTTGATCGTATCATAAAGGTTGTCATAATAATCAGCACTGAGAAAGTTAATACAGAATTCACCTGTCCTGAGGATGTCTTTATAAGCATGGGTATGTTGGTAAAGTCCGGAAATGATTGCAAAAAAGCCGCTGCCATCACCGGAAAAGGAACTCCAGGAGTGAAGATTCACGTTAGGTTTACCGTTTTCTTTATAGGTCGTTATGGCAAACATAACATGGGGTATGCCGCATGCATATTCAAAATGTGAAAAGATGCGATACTGATCCTCCCAATATTCTTTAAAATTCTGTGGTCGGGTTTTACCTATTTCAATTTTCATTATACTTGCTCCTTTCGATATTTTTTTTACAGTATAACAAACCAAACATGACAACAGTATGACATGATTATTTATATTTTTTCATAATATCTTATATTTTCAGAAATCAGTTTTATTTCTGCATATATATTAAAAATAGGATTTTTACCCTTCTGATATGTCTTCAAACGTATTCTACTTCTACTATTTGATTATTCTCTATAAAACAGATTTTTCCTTCTAATTTATGAAAAAGAGGTTGTAATAGAATAAATATCCTATTACAACCTCTTCACTTGGAGCTGTTGACCGGATTTGAACCGGTGACCTGCGCATTACGAGTGCGCCGCTCTACCAACTGAGCCACAACAGCATAACATAAATATATATTACCATCTAAAGGCTATTTTGTCCAGCGATAAATTTATTAAATCGTAGTATCCAATTGTAATTTTGAATATGTTAATATATAATTTTTACAAGGCTGATAGATTCATCTGCTTTATAATGTCATATGATTTTTGTTATCCTGTCTTTTTAGGAGGTACTTTTAATGGAAACTTACAATTTAACAAATGACCAAGGTCGTAATTTTATACTTTTAAAGCAAGGTTTAATCGGAGATTATAAATTTGAAGATAAAGGGGGAGTGTGCGATTATGTTAGGCAAGCCGGCTGTATTCAATTTGACCCGATTGATATTTGTGGGAAAAATCCGGAGCTTGTCTTGCATTCCAGAGTTTTAGGATTTACAAAGGAGATGCTTTATCAACTTTTATACGAGGATAGAAAACTTATAGATTATTTTGATAAGAATATGTCGATTTTTAGAGTGGAAGATTGGAAATACTTTGCTCGTTTACGTGAAAATTATAGATCTTATGGAAGAAGTCATGATAAAGTAGATAAGGTTGCAGGCGAGATTAAGGGAATTATAAAAGAAAAAGGATGTGTAAGTTCCAAGGATATTGATTTAAAACAGATGGTCGATTGGCCTTGGGCTCCGACAACATTATCAAGAGCGGTACTTGAAACCCTATATTTCCGTGGAGATTTAATTATCCATCATAAGAAAGGAAATAATAAGTATTATTCTTTGGCAGAAGATTATATTGAAGAGATGATTTTGAACACTGAAGATCCAAATAAAACTGAAGATGATTTCATAAAATGGCAGGTTCTTCGTAGAATCGGTTCAGTAGGATTGCTTTGGAATAAGGCGTCAGATGCATGGCTTGGCATCAACAAATTTAACGGAGAACGTCGTAACAATATATTTTCGTTGCTTTTGTCCGAAAACAAAATAATGGAGTGCAAAGTTGAGGGTATTCAAGGCATCCTTTATTTTCTTAAGGAAGATGAAGAACTTATAAAAACAGTGTTGTCACAGGATGCATTTAAACTGCGTCTCGAGTTTATAGCTCCTCTTGATAATATGCTCTGGGACAGAAAACTTATCCGTGCACTTTTTGATTTTGACTATAAATGGGAGATCTATACACCTAAGAGTCAAAGAAAATATGGTTACTATGTATTGCCTGTTTTATACGGAAATCGATTTGTGGGAAGGATAGAAATTGTCCTTAATAAAAAAGTAAGACAGCTTAATGTACTCAATTTTTGGAAGGAAGGAAATACTAAAATTGATGATGATTTTTATAAACTTTTTCAAACTGAAATAAACCAATTTATGGTTTTTAATCACTGTGAGACATTTAAAATCGAATGTAAAATATAAATTAAACTTTAGAAGGTGTTATGGAAATGAATACTCCTAAAAGAAATAGTCATAGTTTAATTGAAGTTATTGAATATAATTCGAAAAAGTACAAGGAATATACGACGGAAACTACTAAGAAATATAATTTCCGGTTGCTTGGGGATATTCCGGAGGGAAATGTCAGATGGATAAATATCGACGGGCAATGTAGTGAGGAAGTATTGAATAAGATTAGCGATGTATTTAATATTCATCCCTTGGTAACTAAAAATATATTGAATAATAATCAGCGGGCTAAAATTGAAGAATATGAAGATTTTTTGTATATTGTAGCTAAGATGATTTATTATTCCGGGGATGAATTGGTACTTGAACATATAAGATTTATTCTTGGAAAGAATTATGTGATTTCTTTTGGGGAAACCAAAGGAGACGTATTTGATGATATCCGTGACAAAATAAGAAATGAAGGTACACAGATCAGAAAATTTGGTGCTGATTATCTTATGTATTCATTACTTGATGCAATTGTAGACGGATATCTTGATGTTCTTGAAGTATTGGATGAAAAAATTGATACCCTTGAGGAACAAGTTATAATGAATAATTCACAAGAGCGTTTGTATAAAATTAGAAAGATAAAAAAGATTCTATTGAATATAAGCAAATATATATGGCCCTTAAGAGAAGTTACTTCTTTGATGGGAAAAGAGTCGAATCAATTGATTCAGCCATCAACGGAACCATATATCAGAGATGTCTATGAACACATAGCTCAGGCAATTGAAACGACGGAAACCTATAGAGAAATTCTTACAGGACTAATGGAACTATATGTCTCCAATACAAGTTATAAACTTAATGAAATAATGAAGGTCCTTACCATAATTTCTACGATTTTCATACCTCTTACATTTATAGTTGGAGTTTATGGTATGAATTTTAGGTATATGCCTGAAATTGAATATAGATGGGGTTATGCTATTACATGGGCAATTATGATTGCTATTTCAAGCTTCATGGTCTATTACTTTAAGAAAAAGAAATGGTTTTAACAAAATTAGGCAGCAATTTGTCCAACTAAAAAATAGCTTTTGATTTTTTCAAATAACCTATATACCTTTATGATAAATTAGAGTGGTATAATTCACTTTATTGTGCTTTTCGTAACGCAACCCAACCAATGTATACTGTTGCTTAAGGCGAAAATTAAGAGAGGCAAAATTGGGGATAGGGGCGATAACTGTTTCTGCAAAGATATTTTTAATCTTATCTTTTTGAAGATCCCAAATAAAAGACTGGTATAAAGCACTACCGATTCCTTTCCTTGTTAGATGGGGAAGCATGGCTGTCTGACTTACTAATACAAAGTTTTTCAGTTTGGTCTGATCAAACCTAGGATCCCAACAAGTTTCTTTCAGCCAGTTCGGTTCCCGCAGCAACCATTCTTCTTGGGTATAGGCTATCAAAAATGCTTGTATCTGTCCTTCATGCTCATTGACATAAAAATATTGCAATTTTTGTAGTTTTTCTTCGTATATAGGGCGATATTTTGATTCTTGTCCTGCATAATCAGCTATTAAAAAACCTTGAACCGAATCTTTGTTGGGATTACCTAAGGTTTTTAAAATCGTCATGATTCCTTCGAGATCTTGAATTGTAGCCTTTCTAATCATCGAATCTCTCCTTTTTTGTATTTCCTTATATTTTCCATTTGAGAAGGAAATTATACTTTTCATCTTTTATGTCTATCTTGATTCTAAGCAGTAATTTGTTGTATAAATTAAGATACTTACTAAAAGAAAAAGTAAATTGGTTTGTTGCTATACTTTCTGTATTTTTTATTTGAACCCTATTGAGTTTACAGCACAGTGGAAGTTAGGAAATACAGCATAAAATGAGAAAAAACATTGACAGCATCTCTAAAACATATTACTATTTTGGTTAAGCAGCCTAAAGTGGAGTAAAGAAATAATGTAAACATGTATTTTTTAATATAATATCAGATTTTAATATAATAATAAAGGGAAATCTTTAAAACAAGTTTTCGAAAAAGAAAGAATTAACTCCTAATATGTATAAATATTGCAGATAATGTATTGAAGAAATATTAAATAAGTTTAATGATGTATTTAAGGAATCGAATCAGTTAATTCAACTATAAAGGAAAATAAATTTTTAGTACCTGATTATAAAATCCCTCTAATTTTGTTACAGATTATTGGCATAGAAATTGCTAAATTAAATGGTTAGAAAAACCATTTAGGTATTAAAAAAAATTTTAAATATATATGAAAAAGGAGAAATAAATATGGAGCGGTTTAGAATTAGACCTGAGATTTATCAATTTGATACTTTTAAGGAATTTATAGAAGATATACCTTTAGGAGAAAAGGATTTGCTTGTTACACAAAAACTTATATATGAACTCTTTATAAAAGATTTAAATCTTAAATGCCATGTGATTTTCCCAAGAGAGTTTGGAAAGGGAGAACCATCTGATATTATGGTTGACGGAATAGTAAATAAGGTCAAGGATATTTGTTACAATAGGGTTATAGCTGCAGGGGGAGGAACGGTCATAGATACAGCCAAATTATTATCGTTAAAAAAATTCGACTATGTTGAACAACTCTTTGAAGATCCTTCGAGAGTAGTTAGAGATAAAAAATTAATTATAATTCCGGCTACTTGCGGTACGGGCAGCGAGGTAACAAACATATCAATTACCACACTCACTAAAAAAGGAACAAAATTAGGTATAGCCAATGATGAACTTTTTGCTGACAAAGCTGTTCTTATTCCTGGACTGATATCTACTTTGCCTTTTAAATTTTTCTGTTTCAGTTCCATAGATGCTTTAGTACATGCTACCGAGGCTTTCTTATCACCTAAAGCAAATGATTATACAGATATTTTCGCAAAAAAAGCAATTAGTGAAATATTAAAAGCCTTTAAAACTCTGATGGTAAAGGGCCAGAAGGAAAGAAAGAATGTTGAAAAAGAGGTACTCGTAGCAAGCAACTATGCCGGTATAGCCTTTGGGAATGCCGGAACAGCAGCCGTACATGCCTTAGCTTATCCTTTAAGCGGTACATACCATGTGGCCCATGGGGAAGCTAATTATCAGTTTTACAGTGAGGTTTTGAAGAAATATTATGATAAAAACCCTAAGGGCAAGATTAAAATATTTGTAGAATTCGTAGCGGATATTCTTGAATGCAATGCGAATGTTGAAGTTTTTGAAAAGATAGAAGAACTCTTCGCTTTAATGGTTCCTAAAAAGAGATTAAGAGAATATGGAATGAAAGAAAGTGAGATATCTTCCTTTGCTATTTCTGTAGAAAAAGAACAGCAAAGATTATTGGTCAACAATTATGTTTTTCTGTCCGTAGAGGAATTTAAGGATATATATAGGACTTTGTATTAATATAGCAAGGCATTCAAAAATTTAATAGGGATAGATGATTTTGTGAAATCATTATAAGGAGGGAAAAATGAAAGATTTTAACTTTTCGGTGTTTCAAAATGTTGTGTTTGGAAGTGGAAGTCTAAAAAAAGTGCCTGACATACTGAAAGACAATGGCTGTAAAAAGGTATTTATTGTATCAGGCCCGACACTTAATAAAATAGGAGCAGTTAAAAAACTTACTGACTTAATAAAAGAATCGGGTTTAGAGTATGATGTTTTTTTGGATGTTGAGCCAAACCCGTCAATTGAGACAGTATATGAGGCAACCAAGATGTACAAAGATAGCGGGGCTACAAATATAGTCGCTTTAGGTGGAGGTAGCCCAATGGATGTCTCAAAGGCTGTTGGAGTTCTTGCGACTTATGGAGGAGAAATCACGGATTATGAGGGATATGAAAAAGTACCGGGTAAGATAATACCGATTATTGCAATTCCTACTACAGCCGGAACGGGCAGTGAAGTAACAAGGACTTCTGTAGTTACGGATAAATCAAGAAATTATAAATTTGCTGTCATTAGCAGTACTATGATTCCGAGTTTTGCTATTCTGGATCCTGAGCTGATTATGTCGTTGTCTCCAATTGTAGCAGCATCTACAGGAATTGATGCTTTAGTACATGCTATAGAATCTTATATTTCCCTAAATTCCAATGTTTTTACAGACACCATGGCAGAGAAGGCTATGGAGCTTATAGGGAAATATATTCGTCGATTTGTTGCTAACAGAAAAGATGAGGAAGCAGCGAGTGCTATGTTGATTGCAAGTAATTTTGCCGGTATTGCTTTTACAAGAGCACTTTTAGGCAATGTACATGCTATGGCTCATCCTCTTGGCGGTTACTTTAATGTACCCCACGGAATTGCTAACGCAATTTTATTACCGGCGGTTATTGAGTATAATGCATTAACCGATAATGGGAAATACGAAAAAATTTATAACTATATTAAATTAAGTAAGGAACAAACTTATAACTTCACTCCAGATATGCTGACAGAGGAAATTAAGAGCTTAATTTCTTCATTGGGAATTCCCCCAAATTTATCGGAAGTAGGTGTTACTGAAGATAAAATCCGGGAAATGGCAACGGATGCTATGAAATCAGGGAATATCTTGGCTAATCCTCGTCAAAGTACAGTAGAGGATATTGAAGCATTATATAGAAAGGTTTTATAGAAACTTTAAACGGAATAGATAATAACTGCCATTATCTATTCCGTGCTTTTACATAGATTGCTAAATGAAATTAGTATTAGAATAATATACAATATGTCTAATAGAGTTAGAATCTATTGCAAATGGAGGGGAGAGAAAATTTGAGAAAAGACATAATATACGATGAATTAAAAAGACTGAGCAATGAAATTACCAAGGAGAACCTGCTAACCGGTGTCAATATAGGTTTTAGTGCGGAATTTATAGGAAAAAATGTGGGAATAGCAAGAAATACGGTGAGTAAAGAACTAACCTCATTATGTATTGATGGATATGTAATAAAAGTTAAAAGCAGACCTGTATTGTTTATCCATAAAGGATCTTTAGAAATTTTGCTGGGCCGTGAAATTAATAATAAATTTTGTGAGGTTAAGGATATCAGAGAGATATTAGAATATTATTCAGCAATACCTAATGGTCTTCAAATAGAAGGCACAGATCCTTTTACGAAATTAATCGGTTACGACAAAAGTTTAGCTGAGGCAATTGCGAAAGCAAAGGCAGCAGTTTTATATCCTCCCAATGGATTGCATATTATGCTGACAGGTCAATCAGGAGTTGGCAAAACGTACTTTGCGGAAATAATACATGAGTTTGCCCAAAAGATGGGTGTTATAAGCAAGAACGGTCCTTTGGTATATTTTAATTGTTCTGAATATTATAATAATCCTGAACTTTTAACTTCCCATCTCTTTGGCTATGAAGAAGGTGCTTTTACAGGAGCGACTAAAGATAAAGAGGGAATCATTAAAAAAGCTGACGGGGGATTTTTATTTCTTGATGAAGTTCATAGATTACCTTCAGAAGGACAAGAAAAATTATTTTCAATTTTAGATAAGGGTTCCTTTAGAAAATTGGGTTCTCCGGAAAAGGAAGAAAAAATAAACTTAAGATTGATTTGTGCGACTACGGAAGATATAAAGTCAGGATTTTTAAAGACATTTTTAAGAAGAATCCAGGTTAATATTGAATTACCTCCCCTTAGAGACAAAAGCATAGAGGAAAAGATAGAGTTGGTATTTAACTTTTTCCAAATAGAAAGTAAAAAAATAAATTTAGAAATTCGAATAAGCCAGGAATATATGTATTATCTTTTATCGAGTGATTTTGAGGCAAATATAGGGGAACTTAAAAGTGAAATTCAATTTGCCTGTGCTCAAGCTTATGTCAATAAGATATCTCAGCGAAAGGACTACTTACTAATTGACGGAAGATACGTGAAGCATAAAAATATTTTAAAGGATATTGGAGTGAGGCAGATCCTTAAAGATATGTTTGATGACAGAAAATATATCAGCATATTTCCTCATTTTAATGAAAATTTAACGGAGAAATTAACAAGTATATCTGAAGAAGATGAACCGGATATTTTTTATTCTTACTTATCAAAGGAATATAAAAATTTGAGGAACAGCAATATCCCGGCAGATGAAACAAGTTCTTTATTGATGAATAAGTTGGAAACGATTTTTCATTACGGAATAGCACACAACAGTAAAATGAACAAAAATATTACCAAAGAATATGGTTATAGAATAGAAGATAAGATTAAAAAAATAATCGAATATATTGAAGAACTTGTAGGCTTTGCTTTGGAGAATAATGAGATAGAAAATTTAAGAACTCACCTTTTAACTCTGATATCATTTATTAATAAAGGTGAAATCCCTATGATTTACCCCAAGAACTTATCGGACAGCAGTAAGTTAGGATATTATGACTGCTCAAAGAAGATATGCAAAAAGATAGAAGCCGTTTTCAATATTAAGTGTCCTAATACGGAATTAATATATATGAATTTATTGATTAATGAGTTAAAAAATAAGAAATCAAAATTGGAATTACAGACAGAATGTGGAGTAATATTGATAGCTCATGGGAATTCTACGGCTACAAGTATGGCGGATTTTTCTAATAATTTGTTTGGAAGCGATGTTATTACGGCAATAGATATGCCTATCGATCAATCGGTACATGACACTTTGGATTTTCTTGTTAAGAAGGTGGAAGAAAGAGGATATAAACGTCTTATTTTATTAGTAGATATAGGTTCTTTAGTGTACTTTGGTGATATAGTCAGTAAGATGTTTCAAATGAAAACTTTACTTATAAAAAACACTACGACTCTCGTTCTTCTTGAAATAACAAGGCAGGTTATTTATGAACCCATAGATTTTGATAATATTATTAAAAAAATGGAGAATATGAAAATCGAGTGTGAATTATTTGACGGTAAGGTTAATAATAAATCCAAGGTTCTTATTATATCTTGTATAACCGGGCTGGGAACAGCAGTAAAGATCAAAGAGTTAATAGAAGATATTCTAAGAGATTACATCGATTCGTCTATGAGAATATGCGTAGTCGATTATGGGGAAACGGAAAGTTTAGATAGGCTTTCCGGTCATATAGATAAAAATGAACGAATTTTAGGGATAATAGGTACATTTAAAGCGGAACTTCCGGATATACCTTTTATTTCACTTGACCAGCTTTTTTCTGAGGAGGGAATTGAATTATTAATTGCAATGTTAGAGTTAGGCAATACTAAAGATGAGAGGAAAGACATTATTGAAGATGTTTCTAAAAAGTTTATCCAAGATATGACTGTTGAAAGTATAATAGATTATATAACTTTTCTGAATCCTCAAAGGGTATTATCGGAGATTAATGATGTTTATGATAAAATCTGTAGGGAGTTAAATATGAAGTTTTCTCAGCAGGTAACATTAAGATTTATGATTCACTGCTGTTGTATGGTTGAAAGAATAGTAGTAAGCAGAAGGCCGTTAGAGATACCGGAAAGTATGATTGAAAATGTAGACGAAAGGATTTTAAGTGTAATAAAAGTATCATTTAAAAATATTGAATCTACATATGACATAAATTTATCCGATGGAGAAGTTTATTATATATATGATTTACTATTTACGTAATAAAAAATCGGTAACTAATAAATAGTTACTGATTTTTTTATTTCAACAATAATTATTATAAAGGATGAAGTTATAGGATGTTTTGCTAAGGGCTTAGGAAATTTAAATCTTGTTACAGATGGTTGGCATGGAATTTGCTAATAATAAATTTGTAAATGTTAAAGTGATAATTTTAAAGTAGAATCAACGGGAGGAAAATGTGTATTCAGGCTTATATGTAAGACTTGCTTCATTACTTACAAAAGAAGCAATAAGGTTACAAAACGGCAAATTCAAATCGATTATGAACATACTGGTGTTGAGAATAACAAAAGGAACGGAAATTTTGTTAATGACTGAGGATGAACAAGTAACAATAATGGGATTAAGAAGTTTAATAAGAACAAAGTTTGGTGAAGAATAGCAAATTTATGTAAATTAGATTTATTAAGAGAGGAGTGCATTTATATATGGGACAAGAATGTAAAGGCAGGGTGCCTGGAATTTTAATTTTGACTCATGGAAGGGCGGGCATAGAACTTATTGAAAGTTCGAAGATGATATTAGGAGAAATGGAGGGAGTTTACGGAGAGGCCCTATTACCAGGCATGAGTCCCGAGGAGTTTACTAAAAAAGTAAGAACAAGATTAGATTCTATGCCGAAAGGTTCATTAATAATGGTAGATATTTTTGGAGGAACTCCATGTAATGTGTCAATAATGTTATCAGAGAAATATAACTGTTCTGTAATCAGCGGAATTAATTTAGCTATGCTTATAGAGGCAGTTACCTCAAGAGAGTATCTTTCAAATGAGGAATTAGTTCAGACAGTAGAGAGAGCAGGCGCGGAAAGTTGTAAGGATGCAATAAAGTATTGTAACAGAAATTGTTAAATTTATTTTATGGCTTTTGATGTACTTATTATAGAACATTCTGGAGCAACCATATAAAGGAGGATATAGAATGGAAGGCAAGATGAAAGTAATGATAATGGAGGATATCGGCAAGGTAGCTATTAGAAAAATGGATATACCAAAACCTGGGCCAGGGCAAGTACTTGTAAGAATACATCAATGTAATATATGTACGGTAGACTGGCAGACTTGGAAAGGGTTCAGAAAATCCATGGGAAGAAAATTCCCCTGGGCACCGGGCCATGAAATGGCAGGAGAAATTGTTGAGTTAGGTGAAGGCGTTACTAATCCTGCACTTAAGATAGGGACTCATGTAGTCTTCGGAGGACAAAGCTCAAGAGGTTGCGGAGAATGCCACTTCTGTAGATTGGGCCACCCGGATAGATGCACTAATAAACCTAAGGAAGTAGAATTTGGCGGAATAATTGGTTCATTTGGTTTCAGCCAATATGCCGCTTATGAATCAAGTAGGCTATATCCCATAAGTGATAACCTGCCTTATGAAGAAGCAGCATTTGTGGAGCCGACTTCTACTTGTATACATGGAGCAAAACGTGTAAGGATAGTCCCTGGAGATAAAGTTGTTGTAATAGGTGCAGGAAATCTGGGATTGGTAAATGCACAGGTAGCTAAGTCATTTGGTGGAGATGTAATGGTTAGTGAAGTTGTCGAAGAACGTTGTAGACTTGCTCAGTCCATAGGGCTTAAAACAATAAATCCCGCTAAAGAAAACTTAAAGGAAACAATCAATAAATTTACCGATGGCAGAGGTGCTGATGTTGTAATCTTAGCTGTGGCAAATACGAAGGCTAATGATCAGGCATTGGAAATACTTGCTCCAAGAGGAAGAATGTTATTCTTTGCATCGGGGCATCCGGTAGCGGAGCTTCATGTAGACGCTAATCAAATACATTATAAAGAATTTGAGTTAATAGGTACGTATAATTCTGACCATTCTGATTTTCAACTCGCTGCTGAACTTTTGGGCTCAAGAGTTGTTAAGGTAGATAAGATTATATCTCAAAAGATACCTATGGATGATTGTCAACATGCTTTTGGGCTTGCTTCGACTCCTGGTACCTATAGAGTGTCTGTAACATTAGATTAAAAAGTTATTAAGTTTAGTAGATAGTATTGACATTAAATTAAGGAGGAATATTAAATGTTAGTCTCAATGGATAAAATATTGAATAAAGCAGCCAAAGAGGGATACGGAGTTGTTGCACCAAATGTGTTTAATGCAGAAACAGTAGAAGCAGCGTATAAAGCGGCAATAGAAGCTAAATCTCCGTTGATAATGGATTGTGCCGGAATCTTAGATCTTGAATTAATATCTGAAGTGGTAAGGTTTTTTAGTAAGAGATATCCAGAAGTTACGGCAGCCCTAAATCTCGATCATGGTAAAGACTATGAAGTTGCAGTTAAGGCAATCAGAAACGGTTTTACTTCTATAATGGTAGATAGATCAACTTTACCCTTTGAAGAAAATGTTAAACAAGTTGCCGAAGTAGTTAAAATGGCCCATGCTGTAGGTGTTTCAGTGGAATCGGAGTTAGGTCATGTTGGACAAGGTGTAACGTATGATAATGACAGGGATGCAGGACTTACGAATGTTGATGAAGCTGTAGATTATATTAATCAAACCGGTGTAGACTGTCTTGCAGTTTCAGTAGGAACAGCTCATGGAAGATATATAGGGACTCCACATATAGATTTTAATAGGTTGGCTGAACTTAAGGCTAAATGTAGTGTACCTTTAGTACTTCACGGAGGATCATCCTCCGGAGACGATAATCTGAGGAAAGCTGTTGAAATTGGTATAACAAAGGTAAACATAGGTACGGATTTAAGAACTGCCGGAGCTATTAAGGTAAAAGAAAATCTTGTAAAAGCAGAGTTCCCGAATCTTGCTGAAATATATGCAGATGGTACTGAAGGCTATAAAGAAATGCTTAAGCATTATATGATGCTTTTTGGATGTGTTAACAGAGAAAGAACTTAAAATATTGCTTTAAGTAAAGGACAACAATAAATGATGATATTAAATTGGATTAGAATATTAGCTTTGAAAATAAGGAGGAAAAAGAATGTATAAAGCAGATATTATTAATAGAATTGAAGATACGGGAATTATGGCAATTGTTCGTGTTGATACAATTGATAGAGGTCTGGAAATTGCCGAAGGCTGTTTAAATGGGGGAGTTGATGTATTAGAAATAAGTTATACCAATAATAATGCAGGTGAAGTTATTAAGGCGCTTAAAAAGAAATTTGGCAGCCGTTTATTGATAGGAGCCGGAACCGTTTTGGACTCGGAAACTGCAAGATTAGCAATTTTAAATGGAGCTGAATTTATAATCGCTCCTACATTTAATAAAGATATTGCCGAACTTGCCAATATATATCAAATTCCCTATGGACCTGGATGTTCTACCTATACAGAGATTGTTGAAGCCTTAAAATATGGTGCTTCTTTTATTAAAGCGTTTCCAATTTCCAATTTTTATGGTTCCAAGTTAGTAGATATATTTACTACTCCTGTTCCAACTCTTCCTATTTTGGCTTCCGGCGGTATCACACTGGACAATCTTTCAGAATGGATTAAAGCGGGAGTTATGACTGTTGGCGCTGGCGGACTCTTAACCAAAGGTTCAAAAGAAGAAATTACAGCAAATGCAAAGGAAATGCGTGAAATTGTAGTTGCAAATAGGTAAACGTTAAATTCATGAGGAGGAAAACAAATATTATGAAAAATATTAAATTGACAAGAGTAGATTTCAGATTAATTCACGGACAAGTAATGACTCGTTGGGTTGTTAATCTAGGCATTACCAAGATTGTTGTTATTGACGATAATTCCGCGCATAATCCAATTCTTTCCAGGATATTAGTTAACGCTGTACCCAACGGTACTGTTGTAAATGTATATGATCAAGATTCAGCTATAAAAAAATGGAATGAAGACCACTTTGGTGATGGAAATATTTTATTGTTATTTAAAGATATAAAAACTGCTAAAAAGATTTGGGAAGAAGGCCTTGAATTTACTGATATGCAAATTGGCGGTATTGGTGGAGCAGCCGGTCAAAAAAATGTTTATAAGCAAGTTGTTATGTCTAAAGAGGACTATGACAGATTGAAAGTATTATATAACGGAGGAGTAAATATTTATTTACAACCTATTCCTGAAGATAGGCCTTATCCATTTTCCAACATTATTGAGAAAAAGGTTTTTGAATAGTTTATTTGATATAAATTTAGCATTAAGTGAAAGGAAGGTGAAAACAGTAAAACAATGCAGATTTTAGTTATGGATAAAAGAATTGAATGGAGGTGGGGTTGACGATTGTAGATAGTTTGTCTTTTTATAAATTATATGAATGGGAGGTATTATAATAATGGTTCAGGCTTTATTAGTCGCATTAGTTGCTTTGTTTAATGGTATACAGGGACCACTTCATTGGTACTTTTTTAGAGAACCGGTAATGGCGGGTTTTTGGGTTGGGCTAATTTATGGTAAACCAGTAGAAGGTGTTATTCTTGGTGCTACAATTAATATTTCTTATTTAGGATGGATTAGTGCCGGTGGAGCAAATGCATCAGACCTATACTGGGCCGGTCTACTCGGTACTCTTGTAGGAATTCAAACAGGATTATCGACGGATGCTGCGGTAGCTTTTGCTGTACCAATAGGATTAATTGGCAACTATGCTCATGTTGCATTCATGACGATTTCTTCAATTTGGCCGGCTCGAATGGACAAACTTGCAGAAGAAGGAGACTATAAGACACTTGGTAGAATACAATTGTTGGCTGGTCCGATTACCGTAATATTTATAAGAGCTTTACCTGTATTTTTAATTGCTTACTTTGGTTCTGATTATATTCAATTGATGATAAACAATATACCAGCATGGGCCATGGCCGGATTTAGTGCCGTAGGGAAAACATTACCAGCATTAGGAATGTCAATGTTATTCAAGTTTATGTATAAGAAAAACCTCATTGTTTTCTTTATATTAGGATTTATTGTTAGTGCATACCTTGGAATCACAGATTTGTTATTCTTTGCATTGGCAGGAAGTTGTTTAGCATATCTTTTCACAATATATGGTTCTAACAAAGTATCGGGAGAGGTGAAATAATATGGATAATGAAACAACAGTAAATAAAAAGTCAAAATTAACAAAGAAAGATGTGGACAGAGCCTTTTTAACATGGCATATAACGTCTCACCTTACCTATAATTATCAACGTATGCAAGCAGGAGCTATGGCAACAGTGATGGGACCAATTTTAGACAAACTGTATCCAAATAATAAACAAAAGATAGCCGAAGGCCTTCAGAGGCAAATGGTTTTCTTTAATACAGAACCTCGATGGGGAGCCGTAATTCCGGGGATAACAGTTGCTTTGGAAGAAGGATATGCTAATAATCCGGATACTATTGATCCAAATACTATTACCGATACTAAAACTGCATTGATGGGTCCTTTAGCCGGTATCGGAGATACAATTACACAGGCTCTAATTAAACCTTTAATTTTGAGCATTTTTCTTGGATGGGCTATACAAGGACATGTGTGGGCAGCTTTAGCTTGGGGTATTGTAATGTTTACCTACGATTTTCTTGTTACTAAATTTTCATTTGTGAGAGGTTATAAATTAGGATTAAATTCGATTGACAAGCTCTTAGATGAAGGTTTTGTCAGCAAAGTAACTACATTTTTAGGAATAGTCGGTCTATTCAGTTTGGGTGCTATGGTGGTCAAGTTTGTTTCTATTGCTCCAATCTACAATACTGTGCTCAGCACAGGTTCAAAATTTTCTTTAGCGGATGTCTTTGATAAAATTCTTCCTAAGCTATTGCCTTTAATTGTGACTCTGTTTGCCTGGAGATTACAAGTTAAAGGTAAAAGTGCAAGTTTTGTATTGCTAATGCTGTTTATTATAGGTTTTATTGGTGGAGCGTTAGGTATCATTGGATAGTTTAATATATTACTCATTTATATAAATAATCGGTTCGTTTTGTAAGGGATGTTCTTTGGGAAGCTTATATATCTTTCCAAAGAACATTTATTAATCAACAGAATAAATGCTATATTGAAATTTTTAACTTGACAAAGGAGAGAAGATAATTTTATGATTAGATTAATGATTGTAGCACATAGTATTCTTGCTAATGTTTTTGTTTCCTTTGTTAATTTGGTTATGAAAATAATAAGCATTTGTGCAATTTCTTATATTGGGAGGATATTTATGATATTAAGTTTATTTACCGAAGTATTTACTAATAAAGCCGGAAATTATGTTTTTCATGTAAAGAAAACCGATCAATATTATCTGATATCTGAAAAAAATATAAATTCTGTAGGCATGTTTCAAAATTTATTATTCAATTCAATTTCTGTTGCTATAATTATAGGTTGGCTGGCCAAATTGAGTTACTGGCTATGGGTTGTTATCGGATTGTTTATGTATATGGGATTTACCGTATATTTCAATAAAAAAATACTTCCTCAGTTACCGGCCATAAAAAATGAAAAAGCCAAAAGAAAAAAAGAAATAAAATTTTCCAAGGGAAAAGTAATGTTTGAAATTGTAGTATTTTTTGCAATTTCTATAGGACTTATTATAAGTTTGTTCTATGAACCATTAAATAATTCTAAGGTGGATGATAGTATTGTAGTATTAGGTGCAATAGTGGCAATTGCATTAGGCATAAAACATATAATCTACTATAATCATAACAAGTAGTTTTAAGATATAGCGGTAAAATTTCGGATACAATAGATTTGATTTATGCCGGATTATATTATAAGAAAAGTGTATGTAAAAAACAACAGAGAAATTTATGTTGAAAATCTTGAGAAATTAAGGGTTATAGAGGTGGGTTAAGTTGAGTAAAACATCTGAGATATATAATTGCCTTAAAGAATTGACATATTTAATATCCGGTAATGATGTTTATAATAATATAAAGTTAGGCTTTACCACTAGTGAAATAGCTAAAAAAATGAATATAGAAAGAAGCGGGGTAAGCAGATATCTAAACAGACTGGTTAAGGAGGAAAAAGTGATAAAAATTTTAGGAAGGCCTGTCTTATATAGCAGCAAAAGTGTAATGGAAGATATCTGTGATGTTAAGTTTAAAAAATGCGTATTTTTAAACAGTGACGATTTAATATCGTCTTTAAATTCTACCGAATATGACAAGCCGGTTGAAAATAATGATCCACAAAAAAATAAGGGAAGAATATTTTCTGAACTTATAGGTTCCGACAGTAGTTTAAATAAACAAGTAAAACAGGCAAAAGCAGCTATATTATATCCTCCGAGAGGGTTGCATACTTTGCTTTTGGGAGAAACGGGGACCGGCAAAACATTATTTGCAGAAATTATGTACAGATACGCTATTGAAGTGGGAAGACTTAGTGAAGAATCTCCGTTTATAATATTTAATTGTGCCGATTATGCGGGGAACCCCCAATTGTTGCTGTCACATCTGTTTGGATATGTAAAGGGGGCTTTTACCGGTGCCAATAAAGATAAAAAAGGCCTGATAGACAGTGCGGACGGAGGAATTTTATTTTTAGATGAGGTTCACAGATTGCCGCCGGAAGGTCAGGAGATGTTTTTTTCGATAATGGACAGGGGTACATTCAGAAGATTGGGAGAATCGCGCAATACTCATAAAGCAAATGTTTTAATTTTAGCAGCCACAACGGAGAGCATAGATAATACAATTTTAAAAACTTTCAGAAGAAGGATACCTTGTATAATAAAGTTTCCGAATTTGGAGGAAAGAGATCTGGATGACAGAATGAAATTGATATACAACTTTTTTAATATCGAAGCAAAAAATATTAAACATCCCATAAGAGTGTCTACAGAGGTATTAAAATTGTTATTAGCATATAATTGTCCCGGCAACATAGGACAATTAAGAAACGATATTCAGTTAATATGTGCAAATGCCTTTTCCGAATTTATTATAAGCGGTAAAAAATATGTAGATGTAAAATTGTCTCAATTAACGGATAGGTTTAAAGAAGGTATTTTTACTTTTAATAAGGACAGAAAGGAAATAGTTAAAAATTTTGATTTAAACAGCTTAAATCAAGTAATATTTAAAGGATTTGAAAACGATAGCAAAGATGGGCTGGAAAAAGTTTTAATGAACGGAAAATACAGCATGGAAGAAGATTTTTATGAAAACTTGCTGAGAAAATCAACGGAATACTTTGAAAAGGGAACTCCGGTAAACATTATAAAAAGTAATATCAATAAAGAAATTGAAAAGTATTTTGAATCCAAACCATATATGAAAAGAAAAGAGAAAATTTACGAAGAAGATATACTTTCGAAAATAGCATCCCCCGAAATACTGGAGGTAATAGACAGCGTATTAACCGATGCTTCAGGTGAATTAGGCTATAAATTGGATAGAAGAATAGTGGGGGCTTTATCGTTGCACATTGAAACTTTAATAGAAAAAGTAAAAAGTGGAGATAGAATTTCTAAGCCTAAAATAAATCTAAAAAATGTAGAGATAGATAGAGAATATAAAATTATAGAGGAAATAACAAATAGATTAGAAAAGAAAATAAATGTTAAAATTCCTGAAGAAGAAGTAGTTTTGATGGCTATGTTTTTATCTGCTTTAAAAGAAAGAAACAAATTGAACTATATAGGGATATTGGTCTTATGCCATGGAAACAGTACCGCATCGAGCATGGCGGATGCAGCAAATACGCTATTGGGGGTAGAGCACGCCAAGGCTATTGATATGCCGCTGGATGAAGAAGTATCTAAGATATATCAAAAAGCACTGAATACCGTTAAAAAAATAGATATGGGAAAGGGTGTTTTGCTTTTGGTGGATATGGGATCGTTAACAACATTTTCGGATATTATAACGGATAAGACGGGAATAAGCACAAAGACTATTCGCATGGTAAGTACCCCTATGGTTATAGAAGCAACAAGGAAATCCATGTTGCCTGATATGACTTTGGATATGCTGGTGGATGAAGTTAACGGAATGAGTAAATATATAGGAAAGGGGGTTACATTAAAGGAAAATGATTTAAATATAGACAGTATGAAAGATAAGACTAACAGATATATATATTCAAATGAAGAACGTTTAATAGAATTACTGGATAATGTATTGGTTTTTATAAATCCAACCAAGTGTTATGAATTGTTAAAGGAAACATTATTCAAGATTTGCAGTGAAATTAATTCTAAAATTGATGACGGCCTTATTATTAAATTTCAATTTCACTGTGCAGGTATGCTTGAAAGGGTCTTAAAGGGTGAAACACTTCAGTATAAAAATTTTGAAAATCTGAAAAAATCTAAAGAGAAACTTTTCAATGTTATTAAGGAATCTTTCCGGGTTATAGAGAATTCCTTCGGAATCACTATACCGGACAGTGAGTTATGTTATATTGTAGAGTTAATTGATATGCATTATACGATATTCACAAAACCATCACACTAACAATCACAGAATAGAAAATTGATCACACTTAAATATTTTTCGACTGATTTACGGTTTATTAAAAATAAATCGTATTTTTTTTGTTAAAAAAGCCTTGATTCAGCCAAAACAGACATTTAAAAATTTAATAAAAAATTCATAAAAGATTGGCATTATATTTGCAATAATATCAATAGTGAAATCCAAAGAAGAAGAGAAAGGAGATATTAGTTTGGATATCAATAAATATTTACGGGGATTTAGTAATAATTGTGTCTGACATGCGTTTTCATTATAGATATTAGATTAGGCGGAAAAATAAGATACATGTGATGAAAACGTATTAAGTTAATATAAATTATTATTAAAACAGATAGGAGGAATTATAATGAGAGTCAGTATTTTGCAAGCAGTATTGATTGGTATACTTTATTATTTGACTGTGGCTAATTCTCCATGGTTTACCGGGTTAGCAAGTGTTTCCATACGTCAGCCTATTGTTGCGGGGACTATCGTCGGCATTATCTTAGGAGAACCAAAGCTGGGATTAATTATCGGAGCGACTATTAATACGATGTATATTGGTTTTATTTCGGCAGGCGGGGCCGTTGCGAGCGAGCCGGGAATTGCAGGCATAGTAGGTACGACCTTAGCTATATTAAGCAAGGCCAGTCCCGGAGTTGCCATATCGTTGGCGGTTCCTTTCGGCTTATTGGGAACGGTTCTTTGGAATACCCGTATGACAATGAATAGTTTTTTTGTTCAAAGAATGGATGCTGCAGCTGAAAAAGGGGATTTTAAAAAAATCGCGTTTATCAGTTTGGTTCCGGCTCAATTAGCAACCTTAGCATTAACGGGTATTCCGGTTGCCTTAATTGTATATTTCGGCGGAGATTTTGCTAAAGGACTTATAAGTGCCTTGGAAGGTAAGCCCTTGGCTATATTAAGTGCAATAGGTTCTATTTTACCGGCCATTGGGATTGCCATAACACTTAAGAATATCAGCAACCGTAAAGGTATTATAGCTTGGTTTTTACTTGGCTTCTTTGCGTCAGTTTATTTCAAACTTCCTATGTCTGTTTTGGCTGTCTTCGCATGCATTATTGCTTATTTCTATGGGGAATTAAAGTTTAAAAAGGAAGAGGAGGTATAGTTTTATTATGAGTGAAGCTAATGTACAAAAAACTATAAGTAAAAAGAGTTTACGAAAATCATTTTGGATTTGGAATTCAATGGCTCAGGCAGTATATAGTTTTGAAAGAATGCAGGCTCCGGGATTTGTTACTGCTATGTCTCCGGTTGTAGATGATCTCTATCCCGATACCCCGGAAAATAAAGAAGCCAGAATAGAAATGGCAACGAGGCATATGGAATTTTATAATACGGAGATTTGGCTGTTAGGAGGATTGGTAGTTGGTTTGGTTGCTTCCATGGAAGAAGGAAGAGCAAATGGGTTGCCTATCAACGGAGAGGACATAAGCGGCGTTAAAACCAGTTTAATGGGGCCTTTAGCGGGAATAGGAGATACATTAAGGCAGGGAACACTAATTCCTATTATCGGCTCCATAGCCATTTCACTTGGGCTAACGGGTAACTTTTTAGGGCCGATCCTTTATATGGTATTTACTTTGGCAATAAATTACGGAATTAACTGGGGGTTATTTAAAACCGGTTATTCTAAGGGAAAAGAAGGAATACAACAGCTGGTTGCTTCCAATAAGCTTGAAAAATATATGACATTAGCCACTACAATTGGCGGGATAGCTATCGGAGGGTTAGCCGCAACTACGGTAAAGGTAAAAACAATTGCAAATATTACATTAGGGCAGAATAAATTGGTATTGCAGGAAATATTGGATAAAATTATTCCCGGTTTGTTGCCGCTGTGTTTTGTTATGTTTACTTATTACATGTTAACCAAGAAAAAGATGAGTACAACAAAGATGCTGCTTATTTTAATTGCTATAGCAATCGTAGGAGGACTGATTGGATTATTTTAGTTTAATCGAATCGACTCTATAGTTAAGGAGGAATTTATTGTGAAAGTTTTGATAACTTCAAATAGTTTTGGAAAATACAGCGATGATGCAGAAAAATTGTTAGCTGATAATAACTTTGAGATTATAAAAAATAAGTATCATAGGATGATGAATGAAGGAGAATTTATTGAGGAGATAAAGGATGTGGATGGGGTTATATTGTCTACCGAATCACTTAATAAAAATGTCATTGATCATGCTAAAAAATTAAAAATTGTATCGAGGTATGGCGTAGGAATTGACAATATTGATACTGAGTATTTGAAAGAAAAAGGTATTGAATTAAGAACCGCAAAAAATTGTAATAATGTAGCAGTGGCTGAATATGCCGTTGGTTTGATTATAAATATTGTAAGGAAAATTTCTGTCGCAAATAGATCTGTGAGAAACAACAAATGGAGTAAAGAAGTCGGGATAGATGTAAATAACAGCACGGTAGGTATCATAGGGTTAGGCTCTATCGGAAGAGAAGTAGCAAAAAGATTGAGTAATTTTGGCTGTAAGCTGATTTCATATGATTTATTTTATGATGATGAATTTTGTAACAGATATAAGATTCATAAAGTTTCATTAGATACATTGCTGAAAGAGTCGCATATAATTACTTTGCATTTACCATCCCTGAATAGTGACAAGCCTTTATTGTCAAAGAGGGAATTTGAGCTTATGAAGGAAGGAGTAGTAATAATAAATACGGCTCGTGCCGATTTGATTGACACCGAAGAAGTCTTGGCCAATTTGGAAAAAGGAAAAATATTCGGCTATGCCTTTGATGTTCACAAAGATGAACCGAATATTGATTTAAGATTTGCCAAATACGATAATGTCGTAATGACTCCCCATAATGCGGCAGTCAGTAAAGGAGCAGTAGATAAGATGTCCTATGTCTCGGCAAAGAATATAATTGATTTTTTTAACGGAAAATAAAGAAATATTAATGGGAGGAATTATTAACTATGGATAAAATTGATGTATTGAATAAAATGAGAAAGGAAAAGTTTGTGTCCGTAATTAGGACGGATGATGCTGAAAGAGCGATAGATGTTGTTAAACAAATATCCGATGGAGGAATTAACTTAATTGAAATTACGTTAACCGTTCCGAAGGCGATTGAGATAATAAGTAAGTTAAGTGCATATTTTGACGGAAGTGATACTTTAATCGGAGCCGGAACGGTGTTGGATGAAATAAGTTGCAGGGAAGCAATACTTGCAGGGGCAGAATATATTATATCTCCGAATTTTGATAAAGGCGTAGCAAGAATATGCAATTTATACAGAAAGGTTTATATACCGGGGGTTTTTACCCCTGAAGATGTTCAAACTGCATTAGAATGGGGCTGTGATATTTTGAAATTATTCCCTGCCACAATGCTTAAACCCAGAGTAATCAAGGATTTAAAAGCTCCATTTCCTCAAGCTAATTTTATTATCAGCGGAGGAATGTCTAAGGACAACGTTAATGATTGGTTGGATGCGGGAGCCATGTGTATAGCTTTAGGAGGAGCATTGACAAGGGCAAGCGGTGAAGAGGGTATTATTGGAAATGCAAAATATTTTTCTGAAATTGTAAAGAATTACAATAATATTAAGTAGGAGGAATAAATTCAATGAAAAATATTGTATTTACGAGGATTGATGACAGATTAATACATGGACAAGTTATGACTGCTTGGATTCAATATACTCAAGCGACGGAAGTTGTTATCGTTGATAATCAGGTCGCTAAGGATTCATTTTCAATAATGATAATGAAAAATGTCATACCTCCTAAAATTACGTTAAATATTCTTGACGAAGAATCAGCCGCAGACTATTTAAAAAAAGAGCCATCCAATGTAAATGAAAAGACTTTTATTTTAGTTAAAACTCCAATGCCGGTACTGTCTTTAGTGGAAAAAGGTGTAAAAATCAAGTCGGTAGGAATTGGTGGAATGGGAGCAAGAAGGGATAGGAAACCTTTCTATAAAAATATTTCTGCAAATGAGCAAGAAATTGATGTAATGAAGAATCTTGGAAGGAAAGGTGTAAAGGTTTTTATTCAAATAATTCCTGATAATGAACCCATTAACTTAAAGGATATTGTTAAGTAATATAGTTTTTTCCGCCATTTTGGTTTTATTTATGCATAAAATATTTTATGTATATTTAAAAATGGCGGAGAATTTAGTCATTTTAATACAATCAAATAAAATTCAGCAAAGGGGTAATGACTTTAATGAATAATCTAAATATCAAAGCATTAATATTGGGTTCCGGCCGTATCGGGAGAGGTTTCGTGACACAACTGCTATTTGAAAACTCTGTTGAATGTATTCATTTTGATAGCAATCAAGAATTAGTCAATCTGCTTAATAAATGTGGGAGATATACTATACACGTTATGGGTTATCCTGAGTTAGATACTCATGTAACAAACGTTAGAGCTTATTTGATTAATGATGTTGGAAGATTAGCTAAAGAGTGGAGTGAAGCGGATTTAATTTTTAGTGCTGTCGGAGGAAAAAATTTACCAAGTTTAGGTAAAAATATAGGAAAAGCGTTTAAAGTTCTTTATGATGCCGGTAAGGTTAAGAAATCTAATATAATAACATGTGAAAATTGGGTAAATCCGGCTGATGATTTGAATCGAACAACTTTGGAACAATTAACCGAAGAGGGAAAAAAGGTCTTCCAAAATAATGTGGGTATTACGGAAGGAGTTATTTTAACTACCGGGACGGGCTCACCAGATGGCATTCCGGATAATCCGGCCGATACCTGGGTTCAAAATTTTAAATATTTACCGGTGGATAAATCCCGCATTAAAGGAGAGATACCAAGATTAAAGTATTTTGATTTTATCGATGATTTTGGAAATCTGTTAAAACAGAAACTTTATACTAACAATACCAGTGTTGCTTTAGTAGCATATTTAGGACATTTAAAAGGAATCAAATATGTTGCGGATGCGGCTAATCATCCTGATATTGTTCCTATTTTAGAGGAAGCTTATAGAGAAATTAATGATGCACTGATTAAAGGAATGAACATTGATGAAGAAAGTCAGTGCAAATTCTCCATTAGAGCAAAAAATAAATATCAAGACCGTAATATAATTGACTTAGTTACACGCATTGCAAGAGATCCCTTAAGAAAACTGCGAAAAGAGGACAGGTTGATAGGTTGCGGATTGATTTCCATTCGATCCGGAGGCAGCCCGAAAGCAATTGCTTTGGCCACTGCAGCGGCTCTTTATTATGATGAGCCGACGGACAAAGGTTCCGTAGAACTTCAGAAAATGCGAAAAGAAAAAGGCATTGACTATATTTTAGCAAATATTTCCGAATTAACGGATAGTTATGAGGATAAAAAATTGAGGCAAATGATTCACGAAGCCGTTGATAAATTGAAATCAAAAGGTTGGATAAAGGAGGGCTAAAATGAAAGCCGTAATATTTGGAGCAGGGCAGACAGGACGGGGGTATATAGCAAGATATCTGGTTGATAAGAATTATGATATTTCTTTTGTTGAAATTAACAGGGAGCTGATTAGTAAATTAAATGAAGATAAGTTTTTTAACATACATTTTTATGATCAAGATAGGACTCCTTTTGTTGTATCGGGATTTAATGCGTATTATTTGGATGATCAGGTGATTCCTTTAATAAGCCAGGCGGATTTGATTTTTACCGCTGTGGGAGAACAAAATTTAAAATATGTAGCGCCTTATATAGTGTCATCGTTGAATTTCAGAAAAAACAAAGCAATTATAATAACAAATGAAAATGGCATTAATCCGGCCCGTGTTTTACGTGATGAAATAAAAAAGCATACAACTCAAAATAACTATTTGGTGAGCCAGACTGCAGTATTTTGTTCAACGGTCAATGTGAAGGGTACACGTTTAGATATTTTTTCTCAAAACGAAACATATTATCCTTACGACTGTGATGAGTTAACTACAGGTCTTAATTTAAAAGGTGCTGTGCCGGTTCATAACTTTGAAAATTTTTTAAAAAGAAAAATATATACCTATAACGCTTTAGCAGGTATTATCTCATATTTAGGATATCTCAAAGGTTACAGTATTTATGGAGAAGCGGCTAATGATGAGGAAATTTCCTATATAATGGATCTGCTTTTAAAGGAATTAAATCCGGCTCTTGCTGAATATTTCAATATTTCGTTAAAAGAGCAGGAGACTTTTGCAAATAAAGCTTTAACAAAATTTAAGAACAGAAATATACTTGACTATGTCATTAAAAATGGACGGGATGCATTTAGAAAGTTGGGAAAGACGGAAAGAATTATTGCCCCTATGAAGATAATAGAGGATCATGGCGGTAATGCTGACATTTTGTATTTAAATGCTGCTGCTGCATTAACATATTGGAAAGAACTGTCTGGTAATGGGAGAGAACCGTTAATGTCAGGGACTCCTTTACAAGAACTGGCAAAGATTTTGGATACAGATGAAGAAAATGAACTAATTAAGAAAATCGAAGCATTTTATAATAAAATTATTGAAGACAGAGATCATATTAAATTATTTAGATTGCTTGAAAATAATCGTTAGGAGGCAGCAATATGGTACAAATATTAATCGTTACACATGGTCCCTTGGCGGATGCTCTTAAAGAAAGTGCATTATTGGTATACGGTAAAACGGAACAATTACGCACAATTGGTTTGTTTCACGGGGATAATATCGATGATTTATATGATAAAATTGTTACAAATATTAAGGAAATTAATGAAGGAGATGGCGTCCTGGTATTTGTGGATATGTTCGGAGGAACTCCTTGTAATAAGGTTGCCCTTGCTATAAAAAATTTGAAAGAATATTGTCGGATTGAATGTATTGTAGGTGTAAATTTGCCCATTCTTATAGAGGCTTTATGTTTAAGAAGTGACAAAACAAAGACATTGGATGAAATGGTAAAAGAATTATTGCAACTTGCGCTGAAAACCAGTTTTAGTTTAAGAGAAAGGTTAGAAATATAAAATGAATAATATTATATGGGATAAATTTGTTAACGACTCATTAGTGGTCGGAATTATTTTAATAATTTGGTGGATTATTTCTGATTTTGTAAGGAGACTGCGTTTAAAAAAAGCGGAGGAGAAGTTTAAATTATTACAAGGTGAAATCAAACCCGGAATAAATGTTTTACTTGCAAATGGGATTATTGGTAAAGTTAAAACAAATGAAGGTGAATTTATTAAGATTCAAATTGCTGAGGGAGTTGAAATAACTTGCTCTCGCTATGCTATACAATCAATTTTTAAGGGTTAAATTGTTTGATTTATAAATAATTAAATTAGTTTTGTAGAATGGGAGCTGAATTATTATGAAAAATTGTATGATAGCACAGTCCGGAGGCCCAACAGCAGTGATAAACGCATCTGTTACGGGAGTTTTTGAAGGAAATTTAAAACTGAAATATTTTGACAATGTTTATTGCGGGTTAAATGGTATAGAAGGAATATTAGATAACCGTATAATAAATCTAACAGAAACGGATTATAAAAATATAAAGAATTTTAAATACACTCCTTCTTCCGGGATAGGTTCCTGCCGATACAGGTTGAAAGATTTCAATAATTCCGAAGAGGATTATTTAAAACTCTTTAAGATTTTCAAAAAATTAAATATAGATACTTTCTTTTACGTAGGCGGTAATGATTCAATGGATACAGTAAAGAAATTATCCGATTATAGTATAAAAATTGATAGTCAAATAAAATTTATAGGCATACCAAAAACTATCGATAACGATCTTCTTATGACAGATCATACTCCCGGCTTTGGTTCGGCTGCGAAATTAATTGCCACAACAGTACTTGAAACTTATTTGGACTTTTCCGTTTACTTAAATAACGGAATATTTATTTTAGAAACTATGGGCAGAGATACCGGATGGTTAGGGGCTTCAGCTATATTAGCCAAATTAGACGGAAAACCAGTAGTAGATTTTATTTATCTGCCGGAGATGTATTTTAGCATAGAACAGTTTTTAGAAAAAGTTAAAGAAAAATATAAAGAACAAAAGAAGGTTTATATTGTTGTTTCGGAAGGAATAAAAAATGAAGAAGGAAAATTTATTGCCGAAAATGAAGTTGTGTCCCATGATAATTTTGAACATAAGCAATTGGGAGGTGTCGGAAATCTGCTGAGAAAAATTATAATTGATTTTGGGATTACTAAAAGGGTAAAAGTTCTCGAACTTGGGGTTATACAAAGGTGTGCTATGCATTGTGCATCTTTGACAGATATTAGAGAAGCTTATAATGCCGGTGCTTATGCACTAAACCTTGCCCGTGAGGGACAAAACGGAGTCATGGTAACATTTAAAAGGATCAGTAACAATCCTTATAAATGTTTGATGGAATCTACAAATGTGGAATTGGTAGCTAACCGGATAAGATATTTTCCGCAAGAGTGGATTGTTGAAGAAGGAAATCATGTTGATAAAGGGGCATTGGATTATTTTATACCTCTTATTAAAGGTATTCCGCAACTTGATTATAAGAATGGACTACCTATATATACAAAATTAATATAATTTTTAAGTATATAAATATAATTGTAGAAATAGTAGTAGATGATAACCTTACTATGAGTTACATTTTAAGTTGCTATTTTATTAAGATACCGGATTTATAATACTAAACTTACAATTGAATATTCTATTGGAAAGATATTACATTGTAACTATTTATTAATATTATTTCAATATTAAATTTTGAATGGAGAGTTAAAGGAGGTAAAAATGACATTAAAATGACATCAAAAATTTCCCCATCACTAATGTGTATCGATTTTACGAATATCGAAGAGGATATAAAGCTTCTAAAAGCAAGTAATGTTGATTATTTACATTTTGACATAATGGATGGGAATTTTGTCCCCAATTATACTTTTGGTCCAGATTTTATGAATTCCATAAGAAAAATTACAGATTTGCCCTTTGATATTCATTTAATGGTCGAAAACCCTGAAAGAAAATTGGATTTTTTTAATATTAGAGAAGGAGATATTGTTTCAATACATTATGAATCGACAACACATGTACAAAGGGTTCTTGAAAAGATTAAAGATTTAGGTGTAACGCCATCAATAGCTTTGAATCCGTCTACACCGATTTGCTGTATAGAAGATATCCTTGATGATATTGGCGTTGTACTAATTATGACTGTAAATCCCGGATTTGCAGGTCAGAAGATGATACCGGCAATGTTAAATAAAATCGGAAGATTAAGGCATTATTTGGATATAAAAGGCTATAAATCTATCGAAATTGAGGTTGACGGAAATGTAAGTTTTGAAAATTCTCGCAGAATGAAAAAAGCCGGTGCTAACATTTTTGTAGCCGGAACTTCCAGCATTTTTTCAAATCGTAAGAATATCCGGAATGGGGTATATCGGCTAAAGGCGCAAATAATGGATTGATGTTGATATAAGAATGGTGGATAAGTGTTTTATCCACTATTTTTGTGGTGATAAATTTCGATTTAAGTAGGGTTAATTTATTGGTTTTTTTATCAAGAATAAGTATAATAGAAATATCATTTGTTTTATATTTAGGAAGGAAGTGAATTCAAAATGAGAATTAAACAGGGTAACTGCTCAGTACAGTTGATATAATTTGTTGGCAGATTGTACTGAGCTATAAAGAAAATATCTGTCAGCAGTCACAACTGTACTGTTCTGAGATGAGATAATTATAAATTTCGGAGAAAGAAGGAGTACAGTTATGAATTACTTGATGAAAATTGTAAAGAAGAATAAACTATTGGTTGGCAGCTATCTATTATTAGGTATATTACTGGCTTTTTTAGAAAATTTTACTGCAAGCTATTTTCAAACTTTAATAAATAAATTTAATGACAGGTCCTTAACAGCATCTGTTATTATAATATATGCCTTTGTTCTTGTCATGCTATGTGTCTTAAGTTATTTAGATGAGTATCCGGGACGTAAATTAGAACACAGCATTTTTCTTGATTTGAAAATAGAGGCATTGAAGAAGATTAGCCGCGTGGATTATAAATCATATCAAACAATGGGCACCGGTAAATTGGTTCAGAAAATTGAGAACGGTTCTTCCGCTGGGAAAAGTATGTTATTTGATTTTATTTTTGAATTAACAAGAAAATTGATTCCATCTATTTTGTTCAGTATGATTTTTATTTATAGAATTAATAAGATTATTATGTGGGTAATACTTATTGGTTATATTTTCATTTTTATTGTTACAAATTTACTTCTTAAAAGGTTATATCGGATTAAAGAACATATTTTGTTAAACGAAGAGGAGATGAATCATTTTCTTGTCAGAGGATTTATGGAAATGGTCATTTTTAGGATAAACAAAAGATTTAATTATGAAATAGAAAAGGCAAAGTTTGCTGAAAAAGAAATAGTAGGTTCAAAGGTAAAAATGACTCTTATTCATGAAGCTTTTTTTACTATTTTTGAATTGATGGTCATATCTGTTAAAGTTGCTGTAATTGTTTACGGATGGATTACAAAATCCTTTGGAATAGGTGCTGTTGTTGCATTGATATCTTTAGTTGATAATGCATATATTCCTATTGCTATATTTAACGTTTTATATGTTCAGTATAAACTGGACAAAGGAGCATTTAAGCGTTATACGGATTTTTTGGATTTGGATAACGATTATCAATTCGGAAAAGGTAAAATGATTCCCGCTCTTAGAGGAAATATTTCTTTTTACGGATTAAAATTTTTATATGGAAATAGATTGATATTTAACAATTTGAACTTAACTGTTAATTCCGGTGAGAAAATTGCGTTTGTAGGAGAAAGCGGTTCAGGAAAATCAACGCTGATTAAACTTCTCGCGGGACTGCTGAAACCTGGTGGAGGTAAGATATTGGTAGATGACTATGATCTGTCAAGAATAGATCTAAATAGCTATTATGACTATATTGATTATGTTCCCCAAGAGTCGTCTATCTTTGATGGAACTTTGAGAGAGAATCTTGTGTTTAATAAAAATGTAGATGATAAAGAAATTGTTAATGTTCTAAATCAAGTTGAACTGTCGGGGTTGTATTATAAACTAAAAGATGGATTGGGTACGGAATTAGGCGAAAAGGGAATATCCTTATCAGGTGGGGAAAGACAGAGAATAGCTTTAGGGCGTTTGTGGTTTTCAAAGGCAAATATAATTCTGTTGGATGAAGCTACTTCTGCAATGGATAATATAACGGAAGAAAACGTCATGAATCACGTTATGGATTTATTGAAAGAAAAAACTGTAATTGTAACAGCTCATCGTTTGAATTCAATAAAGAACTTTGAACGCATTGTTGTATTCAAAAATGGAGATATTATAGGACAAGGTAAATTTCAAGAGTTGTTGGAAAACAATCCATATTTCAGAGAATTGTATTATGCAACGGTAAACAAATAATTTTTGTATTAAGAATGGTATATAAAGTTAACCCGTTTTGATAGAATAGAAATAGTTTTGTCGGCCAATAGGCAAATCTGATGAAGATGCCTCCGTATACGTACGGAGGCATTGCTTACCAACTATTATTATAATATATACAAAACCGTTAAAACAAAATTTTTCTGAATACTGAACTTTAAGGTTATTTTTAAGCGGTTTTAGGATAAATTGTCCACAAAGACAAACTACTTAGCAAATGGGTCATTATCTTTATCAGAATTCCATATATATTCAATACTATCTGCAATTTCTTTTGCTTTATTTACACCAAATCTTTCAGCAATAAATCCGAGTGCCATATCCATTCCTGCCGATATACCAGAGGAAGTATAAAATTTCCCATCTACTGCCCATCTTGCATGGGTAATCCAGTCTACATTTGAGTTTACTGATTTTACCCACTTAAGGGCTCTTTTATTTGAAGTTGCTTTTTTACCATCCAGTAGATTTGTTTTTGCTAAAAGAGCAGAACCAGTGCATACCGTTAGGCAATATGTTGACTGAGCGGCGATTTGCGTTAGTTTTTCAATAAATTTTATATCCGTGACTAAAGGCCGCGCACCTTGCCCGCCTGGAACTAAGAGTATACCATAAAAATCAGCATTCTCTAACGGTGTGGTGAAAACATTTGTCCCTTGTCTACTTTTAATAATACCACCATTAATTGAAATATAGTGCATATGGTATTCTTCGATACGGCTCAAAATTTCCACAGGTCCAAATGCATCCAATGTTTCAAAATCGGGAAACAACAAAATATTTATATCCATGAAAACAATCCTCCCAACATATTTTGTACTTTGAAACTATCATATAAAACAAAATAAGTCAATTGCATTGTAATTGGCTTATTTAACAAAGTTATTCTAAGCCGAAAGCGTGGCAGTATATTTGTACCAACTTAATATCCAGATTGCTTACCATATAGTGGCGGACTATAGCAATAGAAAAATTTTAAATTAATAAATTTAACAAGCTCATAGCAACCAAATTTCAAACAACTCTATATTATATATGTGATGAAAATTCCAGAAAAAAAACTGCATATAGTCATCTCCTTTCAAAAGGGTTAAAATTAATTTTGACCCTTTTATTGAAATTTTTATCGTCGACCTCCAATAATGTAAAAACTACCGGGGTTCGACAATAATTTATTTTTTTATAAACATAAGCAAATCCAATACGTATGCCAAGATTAAGTGATAAACATACAATATTTGTTGATTTGACAAAAAAAGAGAAGTATAGTAATATCAATAAATAAATGAGTATCAGAATACCTATGAGGAATTGAAACGCGTTTGGCCTTGCCAAAGGTGGTATAGTCAGCAAGGTATCAGAATACCTATGAGGAATTGAAACAACAACTCTTCCGTCGTCGGAGTTTCGTATGCGGGAAGTATCAGAATACCTATGAGGAATTGAAACCAGGAGTTGCAGAACCGAATACAAAAGATTATACAGGGTATCAGAATATCTATGAGGAATTAAAACTATAACTTGGATGTATAAGTATAAAAATAGGAGGGTAAGTATGCTTGAATTTAAATATGATACGCAACTATTAATAGATGGGAAGAATCTTTCTGAGGATAAAATTGGTGAATATATTACCAAAAATATAAAGGGAGATTGTTTATTAGCGGTCGGCAGTGAAGAGACGATAAAAATTCATTTTCACACGAATACTCCTTGGAAAGTGCTTGAATATTGTGCTTCACTGGGCGATGTTTATGATGTTGTCATAGAAAATATGGAACGACAAACCAATGGCCTAAAAGGCTAAACACAATTATATATGAGAGAAATTAGGATAAACAAAAGGGCCCATTAATTTGGGCCTTTTTTTGACTGGAAATATCTGAATTTTAATTTATAAAAAACAATAATAAAAGAAAGTCAAAATTTTATTGGAATTTCAGCAAAAAAATGAAAGTTTGACTTCAACAGATCAAAATAAATATGGTAATACTGTAGTAATGCATCATTTTAATGGAAAAGAACCAATGGAAGAAGTGACAAAAAATGATCTTATTATGATTAAAAAAACATTATATAATTTTTTTACAAAGGCTTTATTGACAATAAATAATAAAATAAAAATAGTAGGGATTATTTGTCCCTACTTATTTTTTAAAAATCATAGTCTGTGCGAATAGTAATAATGCCGAAGGCGGGAGTCGAACCCGCACGAGGTTTAAGCCCCACTGGATTTTGAGTCCAGCACGTCTGCCAATTCCATCACTTCGGCTTAACGGTTACAAAAAATATGTTAACATATAACAAAACAAAAATCAAGATATTATTTTAAATTGTTTACTGATTATTTTTTTTAGGATATACTTATTATGAAGCTGTTAAAAAATAATAGCTTATATAAGAATATGGGGAGATGATTTTTTGGATAAACTCATGATAATTGATGGAAGCAGCCTTTTATATAGGGCTTTTTATGCGCTGCCTCTTTTGTCTACAAAAGATGGAATATATACTAATGGGGTATATGGATTTTTGACTATGTTTTATAAGATAAAGGATGAATATGACCTGGATTATATATGTATAGCTTTTGACAAGAAAGGGCCAACTTTCAGGCATATAGAATTTGATAAATATAAGGCAAATAGGCAGCAGATGCCTAATGAATTGTCTATACAGTTCCCCATACTCAAAGAAGTGTTAAAAGCAATGAATGTTACCTTTATTGAAACAGATGGATATGAAGCTGATGACATTGCAGGCACTGTATGCAATATAGGAAAAGAAAACAATATGGAAGTTATATTGGTGTCAGGGGATAAGGATTATCTTCAGCTTGTTTCTCCTCATTCCAAAGTTCTTTTAGTCAGAAAGGGAATAACTCAATTAGAAGAATATGACGAGAAAAAAATGGAAGAACGATATGGAATTACTTCCCAACAATTTATAGATTTAAAAGGCCTTATGGGAGATCAGTCCGATAATATTCCGGGGGTTCCCGGAATTGGAGAAAAAACGGGAATTAAACTTATAAAGCAGTTCGGCTCCATTGAAAATATTTTTGAACATATAGATGAGGTTTCCGGAAATAAAGTTAAAAATTCTTTAATAGAATATAAACAAGGAGCATTTATGAGCAGGAAATTATCTGAAATAATAACAAATGTTCCGCTGGATATTAAATTGGAAGATCTGAAAGTCAGAAAAGCTGATTTCAAACAATTAAAAGAAATTTATGAGAAATTGGAATTCAAAAGCTTAATTAATAAGATTCCGGAAGATGAAATTGAACACAATAATAAGAATATCTATAGATCGGAATACTTTATAGGAGGAAAAGATAATATTAATACAATCTTAAAGGGAATAGATAAGGAAAAGAAATTTTCTTTTAAATTTGTATTTGAGGATTCGGATTATATAAAAGATGAGATATTAGGAGTTGCCTTAAAATGTAATGATTTTCCTTCGTTATATTTGGATTTTTTGGGAGAACCTTCTTTAATAGATGAATTTAAGCATAATTTTAAAGAATATTTTGAGAGAGATGATATAGAAAAGATAGGTCATGACTTAAAGGGAGATATCTTAGGATTATTTAGGATGGGAATAGATATTAAAAATATTACATTTGATAGTGCCATTGCGCAATATTTAATTAATCCTTCTCAAACGGATTATAGTATTGGAAAATTATCTGAAAAATATTTGAATGTAAATATTGAAGATAAAGAAAAAATATTGGGGAAAGGGAAAAACAAGAGGACTTTTAAAGATTTATCCGTATCGGAGAGAGCAGAATATTTTTCAAACATACTTAATATGGTTTATTCCTTAGAAAATACTATGGAGGGATTTATTGAAAGCTTTGGTATGACTGAACTTTATAACAATGTAGAATTGCCCCTTATAGAGGTATTGGCCAGCATGGAATGGTATGGATTTAAAGTAGACGAAAATATACTTAAAAGTCTTGGAGAGGAATTTGAAGAAGAAATAGAAAAATTGACACATAAAATATTTGATTTAGCAGGAGAAGAATTTAATATAAATTCACCAAAGCAATTGGGAGAAATATTATTTGAAAAACTGAATCTTCCTGTTATTAAAAAGACAAAAACCGGATATTCTACAGATGCGGAAGTGCTGGAAAAATTAAAGGATAAACATTCCATAGTTGATAATATCCTTAAATATAGACAGTTAGTCAAATTAAAATCTACCTATATTGACGGATTTATTGCTTTAATTGATAAGAATACTGGCAGAATTCATTCCAGTTTTAATCAAACAGTTACGAATACAGGAAGAATAAGCAGTACCGAGCCAAATCTCCAGAATATACCTGTAAAAACTGAAGAGGGAAAGAGAATACGAAAGGCTTTTGTTCCAGAAAATAATGATTATCTGTTAGTTGATGGAGATTATTCTCAAATAGAGCTGAGAGTGTTGGCTCATATCTCCGACGATCCAAAATTAAAGGAATCATTTTTTCATGATGAAGACATTCATACAAGGACCGCAAGCGAAGTTTTTAAAGTAAAAAAAGAAGATGTAACACCTGCCATGAGAGGAAGAGCTAAGGCGGTTAATTTTGGAATAATATATGGCATAAGTGATTATGGCCTTTCAAGAAATTTAAATATATCTCGAAAAGAAGCAAAGGAATATATCAAAAATTATCTTGAAAATTATAGTATGGTAGAAAGCTATATGGATGATATAGTGAAAAGAGGCAGGGAAACGGGGTATGTTGAAACTATACTTCATAGAAGAAGATATATTCCCGAATTGAATTCCAAAAATTTTAATGTAAGGAGTTTTGGAGAAAGAATTGCTATGAATACCCCTATTCAGGGAAGTGCCGCAGATATAATAAAAGTGGCGATGGTTAATGTCTATTATGAACTTAAGAAGAGAAAATTAAAATCAAGATTGATACTTCAGATCCATGATGAATTGATAGTAGAAGCAGAGAAAGAAGAAAAGGATGAAGTGATGAAATTGCTAAAGGATATAATGGAAAAATCTACTGTTCTAAATGTTCCTTTAAAAGCTGATGTAAAAGTAGGTGAAAGTTGGTATGAAACAAAATAGATGTAAGATTATAGGAATCACCGGAGGAATAGCTTCGGGTAAGAGTACGGTTTCCGATATATTGAGAAAGAAAGGATATACAGTAATTGACGCAGATGATATTTCACGAAAAGTAACAGACATTGGAGAATCCGCTTATGAAAAGATACATGAATATTTCGGCGATGACATTCTTAGAAAAGATTTATCTATAGATAGAAAAAAATTGGGAAGCATTATATTTGGTGATGAAGAAAAAAGAAAAAAATTAAATGAGATGGTTCATCCTGAAGTATATAAGAAGATGATTCAGGAAATAAGGATTAATGCCCAAAGGGATGAAATAATATTTCTTGATATTCCTCTCCTTATAGAGGAAATAGAGAATTCAAAAAAATATGGAATAGAATATGATGAAATATGGCTGGTATTTGTAAGCGAAAAAGAGCAAAGAGAAAGGCTTATGATGAGGGATAAAATTTCGTCGGAAGAAGCTGAGAAACGGATTAAATCACAAATGTCTATGGATTTTAAAAGAAAATACGCTACACGTTTGATTGATAACCAATATGGGAAAGAACACTTGACAAAAATAGTAGAAAAATTAGTAAAATCTCTATAGTAGTAAATGGAGTGGTATAGTTGTTCAAAATATCTAATAAAACATTAAAAATTATTTTTAAAATCCTGTTTGTTATTTTTATTGCTTTTTTTGTGAGTAATTTGTTTCTAAGGCTGATGTACCCTGTAAATTATGGAGATTATATTGAGAAATACTCAAAAAATTTTGGCGTTGATCCTTATTTGGTTGCAGCTATTATCAATGTTGAAAGTAAATATGACGAAGACGCCAGATCTCATAAGGATGCCAGGGGGCTTATGCAAATATCCCTTGTCACAGGAGAATGGGCTTTTACGGAATTGAATATTGACGGTTATACTTTAGATAAATTATATGAACCGGAAACAAATATAATGGTCGGATGTTGGTATTTGAATGTTCTGCAAGAGGAATTCAATGGAGATCTCCGTCTTGTTCTTGCTGCCTATAATGGAGGAAGCGGAAACGTATCAAAGTGGTTAAAAGATGAAAAATATAGTAAAGACGGTAAAACTCTTGATCGAATACCTTATAAAGAAACAGAAGAATATGTAAATAAAGTTTTGCGATATAATGAAATTTATAGAAAAGTTTACAAAAATGGATTTATGGAAGAAGAAAGATTTATCAAAAATAACTTTGTTTATCTAATAAATAATTTTAAAAAACTGTTAAAAAAATTTGTTACGATAGTCCGATAGGGAGGAAATAAAATTGAAATTTAGAAGAATAACAGCGGTATTTTTGTTAGTCGTATTGACAATCTTGTCTGTTGGCTGTAAAAATAAGAATGAAGTTGGAGGGACTATAGATAATAATAAAGAAAAAATTGAAAGCGGAGAAGAAGAAAAACCAGAGTACGGAGGGACTTTAAGAGTACCGTTGACTACTGTTGAGACTTTAAATCCGCTGATAAGTGAAAATATAAGCTATTATAATTTTAGCAAACTTATTTTTGAAGGATTATTTAAATTAGATAAAAATTTAAACATTGAAAATCAATTGGTTCAAAATTATGAGATAAAAGAAGACGGAAAAGTAATAGGAATAAAGTTGAGAGAAAATGTAGTATGGCATGATGGAGAAAAATTTACTGCTAAGGATGTAAAATTTACGATAGATACTCTAAAATATGCAGGAAATGATAATATATATAAGAACAGCATTTTAAGTAATTTTAAATCTTATACTTCTTCTGATTTGAGACATATAATGGACGTAAAGATAATTGATGACTATAATATAGAGATAGTATTTGACAGAGCTTTTAGCAATGGGCTGGAAATTTTAACTTTTCCCATAATACCAAGGCATATCTTTGTAAAGGGAAGAGAAAATAGTTCTTCTTATAAGGCTGCATTGGCTGAAGATAATTATACTCCCATAGGGACAGGACCATACAAATTTTCTAAATACGAAAAAATTAAAAGCATTAACCTTGAGGCAAATACTAATTGGTGGCAGGGTAAACCATATATTTCTACTATAATTGGAGAAATAATGAAGGACGAAGATTTGGCGATGACATCTTTTGAAGCAAATCAAGTGGATTTGACTACTTCAGTAGGTGTAGATTGGGAAAAATATTTTCAAAGCAAGAGAGTAAAAATTATTGAATATGTATCTCAAAACTACGAACTTTTAGGATTTAATTTTTCAAGAAAAGTTTTTGCTGATGAAAAGGGAAAAGAATTAAGGAAAGCAATAGCTTATGGAATAGATAGACAATCTATTATTCAAAAAGTATATATGGGTCATGCTACCCAGGTGGACTTGCCCATATATCCTAATTCGTGGCTTATTTCCGACAACAGTAATATATATGGATTTAACATAGATAAAGCTAAGGAAATTTTATCATCTGCCGGTTATAAAGACGAAAACGGGGATGGTTTTGTAGAAGATGAAAATGGGAAGACTTTGACTTTAAAAGTTACTACAAACTCTTATAATCCTTTGAGACTCAAAACCGCTGATTTAATAGTAGAAAATTTAAAAGCAATAGGCATAAATGCAACTAAAGATTATGAAGATAATGTTCCTAATAATATTACAGATGAAGAAGTAGAGGAACAGTGGCAAAAATATACACAAAAAATTAAGAAAGGTGATTTTGACATAGCTCTAATGGGATGGCAACTATCAGATGTATGTGATTTATCTTTTGCTTTCCATTCTTCTCAAATTTATTATGGAACTAATTTTATAAGATATTCCGATGAAGAAATGGATCAATTGTTATTCGATGCTTTCAGTGCAACTAACAGAGAAGAAAAAAAGAAAGCATATGGAAAATTGGAAGATAAGATACTTGAAGATCTGCCTTATGTAAGTTTATTTTTTAGGAATGAAGCTCTGCTTATTGATAAAAATATTAAGGGAAATATAAATCCCCAGTCTAATAATTTGTACTATAATATTGAGAAGTGGTATATACCAAAGGAATTTCAGGAGAAAAATGTTGATTAATTTTTTAAAATCATTATAA
>NZ_FMIF01000044.1:0-33187 GCF_900095615.1 Sporanaerobacter sp. PP17-6a
ATTCTAATGTTTTTTGAAACTCTTTCTTTAATTTTCCCATTATCTTTTTTTCTACTCTTGATACCGTCATTTGGGAAATTCCAAGACTTTCTGCTATTGCTACTTGAGTTTTTTTGTTAAAATACCTATCAAAAAATATCTTCTTTTCAACTTTATTGAACTTATCTACAATTCTCATCAAAAAATCATTATTTTCAATCTTACGAAAATAAAAATCTTCTTCTCCTATGAGTTCGGATAAATTAACATCTTTATCGTCGCTATTGGAATCATAAGTTATATCTAAAGATTGAGGGGTATATACCTTACTTGCCTCCATGGCTTCCAATACTTCTTCCTTACTAATATTTAAATAATCTGCAATATCTTCTACAGTAGGGGATCTCTGGAGTTTTTGGCTGAGTACAACTTTGGAATTGTTTATCTTTTTAGAAAGCTCTTGAATTCTTCTCGGAACTCTAATAGCCCATCCCTTATCTCTGAAATATTTTTTTATTTCACCAATAATTGTCGGAGTAGCAAAACTTGAAAATTCAAAACCTTTATCTAAGTCATACCTATCTATAGCATATATCAATCCAATACAAGCTACTTGATAAATATCATCATATTCTATTCCTCTGTTAACATATTTTTTTGAAAGTATCTGTGCAATATAAAGATGCCTTTCTATTAGTTCATTTCTTATTTCCAAATCTTTAGTTTGTTTAAATTTATTAAATAAAGTTTTTGTATCTATTTCTTTCAAGTTCTCAAGTTTTTTTTGTTCACAGCAGCCATCATTAATCATTTAATACCATCCTCTATATTTTTAATTAATTTTACTCCATCTCCTGTAAACTCGACTTCATCCATTAAAGATTTAATAATAAGTATTCCAAGTTCCCTTTCTTTCTTATCCGAAATATCCTCCGAAATTTTTTCTGAAACATTTTTAACAAATATAATTAATTTGTCCTGTAATATTTCATATTTAATATATATTTCTTCAGATTTATCTAAGGCATTTATACATGCTTCTGCTATCGCCACCTTTATATCATCTATATCATCTATATTTAAATCAGCATTACTTGCTATTGCTGAGGTTGTTAACCTTATAACACTGACATAATCAGGTTTACTTGGAACTCTAAGTTCTACCGTTTCCTTATCCATACTTTTCACTCCTCAATTATAAATACCTTGTCCAATCCTGTAATATCAAATAGTTTTCTGATATTTGGCTTAATATTTTTGATATAAACATCATATCCTTTTTCTCTCGCTCTTTTCAATATACCTATTAACACTCCTAATCCAGTACTATCTACATACTCTAATTTTTCACCATCTATCAGTATATTTGCTTCCTGCTTATTAAAAGAATCAATTAAAACCTCTTTTAATTTTGGAGATGTATAAATATCCACATCTCCTACAGGACTGACAATCCACATTTTTTTTCCTTCATCATACTTGATATATAGGTTTAATTCCACAAAGTATCCCTCCCTCTTTAGAATTAATGTAGTTTAATTTTATCTTAAAAAAATCATAATGTAAAGTATAATTATTCTTCTACATATTTGGCTACTGCTACAACTCTATCTTCATTCTCAATTTTCATTAATGTTACTCCCTGGGTGTTTCTTCCCATTTCCGATATTCCGTTTACATTCAATCTTATAATAATTCCCGAAAGAGAAATCATCATTATCTCATCACTTTTATCTACTACTTTAGCTGAAACAACTTTTCCAGTTTTAGTCTTTATATTATATGTCTTAATTCCCTTTCCTGCCCTTGATTGAGTCCTATATTCACTTAAAGGTGTTATCTTTCCAAATCCAAATTCACTTACAATTAAAAGAAACTTGTCATTTTCCACCATATCCATAGAGACAACATGATCATTTTCTGACAGTCTGACTCCTATCACTCCCATGGAGTTTCTTCCCATTTCCCTCACATCGGATTCAGGAAACCTAATCGACATTCCTTCAGAAGTAATGGCTATTAATTCATCATTTCCGTTAGTCTTCCTTACATTTATCAACTCATCACCGTCTCTAAGGTTTATAGCTATTAATCCGTTTTTCCTTATATTTTCAAATTGATAAAATTTAGTCCTTTTTACTATTCCTTTCTTTGTCATAAATACTAAATAACTTGAGGGTTCATATTCCTTTATTGGTATTATTGCATTAACCTTTTCTTTTCCGTTCAAATTCAAAAGGTTAATAATTGCGGCACCCTTACCTTGCCTTTTACCTTCTGGAATTTCATAAGCCTTTAAAGAATATACCCTTCCTTCATTAGTAAAAAATAATATTGTATCATGAGTAGAAGTAATAAAAAGATGTTCAACAAAGTCCTCCTCTTTTGTCGTAATGCCGGTAATCCCTCTTCCTCCTCTCTTTTGAGCCTTATAAGTATCCTGTGGAATTCTCTTTATATATCCATTATGGGTAAGAGTTATTACTACATCTTCATCTTCTATCATATCCTCAATATCTATTTCATCCGATGACGGCATTATCTTTGTTCTTCTCGGATCACCATATTTAGCTTTAATTTCAAGAAGTTCATTCTTGATGATTTCATATACAAGTCTTTCGTTAGCAATAATTTCTTTAAACTTATTTATTTCTTTTATCAGTTCTTCATATTCTTCATCAATTTTTTCTCTCTCCAAACCGGTAAGCCTTTTTAATCTCATATCCAAAATAGACTGAGACTGAATTTGAGAAAGTCCAAAACTTTTCATAAGTCTTTCTTTTGCAATATTATCATCCTTAGAACTTCTGATAATAGATATAACTTCGTCTATGTGGTCAAGGGCTATTTTCAATCCTTCAAGTATATGAGCTCTTTCCTCTGCCTTTTTCAAGTCATATTGAGTCCTTTTGACTATTATCTCCTTCTGATAATTCAAATAATACCCGAGTATCTCTTTCAAATTTAAAATTTTAGGTTCATTATTTACCAATGCAAGCATTATTATAGAAAATGTATTTTGTAATTGAGTATGTTTAAAAAGATTATTTAACACTATATTAGGATTTGCGTCCCTCTTTAGCTCGATAACCATTCTCATTCCTTCTCTGTCGCTTTCATCCCTTAAATCAGATATTCCCTCGATTTTTTTCTCTCTTACATACTCAGCTATTTTTTCAATCAAATTTGCTTTATTTACTTGATATGGAAGCTCTGTAACTACTATTTTGTTCCTTCCCTTTCCGAATTCTTCTATTTCTGTTTTAGCACGAACAGTTACTCTTCCTCTTCCCGTTCTGTAAGCAGACTTTATTCCTTCCTTTCCCATTATCATAGCACCTGTCGGAAAATCAGGGCCTTTTATAACCTTAATCAAAGTCTCAATATCCAAATCAGGATTTTCAATAGTCATAATTATAGCATCTATCACTTCTCCCAGATTATGAGGAGGTATACTTGTAGCCATGCCTACAGCTATTCCTGAAGAACCATTTACCAATAAGTTTGGGAATCTACTTGGAAGAACTGTCGGTTCCTTAAGCGTTTCATCAAAATTAAAAGTAAAATCAACCGTTTCCTTATTTATATCCCTAAGCATTTCCATAGCAAGCTTTGTCATTTTAACTTCTGTATAACGCATAGCTGCAGGACTGTCACCATCAACAGAACCAAAATTTCCATGACCGTCAACTAAAGGGTACCTTGTATTAAAATCTTGAGCAAGTCTTACCATAGCGTCATATACAGCCGTATCTGAATGAGGATGATATTTACCTAAAACATCTCCTACTACTCTCGCTGATTTTCTATATTGCTTTTCAGGAGACAATCCTAATTCGTTCATAGCATATAATATTCTTCTATGAACAGGTTTCAGCCCATCTCTTACATCAGGAAGTGCTCTTGAAACTATAACACTCATAGCGTAATCTAAATATGATTTTTTCATTTCTTCTTCAATTTTTACTGTTATAACTTTACTGTTTTCCTTATCCATTTTATCCTCCTTAAAACTATATATCTAAATTCTTTACGTTCTTAGCATTTCTTTGTATAAAATCATATCTTGGCTTAACCTTATCTCCCATTAATGTTGTAAATATTTTATCTGCTTCTTCCGCATCTTCGATAGAAGCCTTAAGTATTATTCTTGTATCAGGATTCATTGTTGTATCCCAAAGCTGCTCGGGGTTCATTTCTCCCAAACCTTTGTATCTCTGAATAGGATAATTTTTATCTCTTCCGATTTCATTCATTATATTGCTTAGTTCAATATCACTATAAGCATAATGATCCGTTTTTCCTTTAGAAACTTTATATAGAGGAGGCTGTGCAATATATACATGCCCAAAGTCTATTAAAGGTCTCATATACCTGAAAAAAAACGTCAAAAGCAACGTTCTTATATGGGCTCCGTCCACATCGGCATCTGTCATAATTATAACTTTTCCATATCTTAGCTTTTCCATATTAAACTCATTACCTATTCCACAGCCAAATGCAGTAATCATTGCTTTAATTTCTTCATACCCTAATATCTTATCAAGTCTTGACTTCTCTACATTCATTATCTTTCCTCTTAAAGGAAGAATGGCCTGATATTTTCTGTCTCTTCCCTGCTTAGCACTTCCACCTGCAGAGTCTCCCTCAACTATGAATATCTCCGTAACATTTAAATCACTTTCTTGACAATCCGCCAATTTTCCTGGGAGAGTTGTATTGTCCAATATACTTTTTTTACGAGTAAGTTCCCTTGCCTTTCTTGCAGCTTCTCTTGCCCGAGATGCTCTTAAAGATTTTTCTATTATTACCTTCCCTTCTTTGGGGTTTTCTTCAAGGAATCTTTCTAAATGTTCCGACACAACACTATCAACTATGCTTCTGGTCTCACTATTACCAAGTTTTGTCTTAGTCTGTCCTTCAAACTGAGGATTCATTAGTTTTACCGAAAGGACCGCTGTTAACCCTTCTCTTACATCTTCTCCGGTCAAATTATTCTCTTTTTCTTTTATATATCCGTATTTTCTGGCATAATCATTTACTACTCTTGTAATAGCGGTCTTAAATCCTACTAAATGGCTTCCTCCTTCTTGTGTATTTATGTTATTTGCAAATGTAAATATATTTTCTGAATATCCTTCAGTATACTGCATTGCTAATTCTACTATCGTACTTTCTTTTTTATCTTCAAAATATATTATATTGTCATGTATGGGAGTTTTTTTCTCATTTATATATTCTACAAAGGACTTAAGTCCTCCTTCATAATGAAATTTTACTTCCTTTTGATTTCTCTTATCATTTAATGTTATTTTTACTCCCTTATTCAGAAAAGATACTTCTCTTAATCTAAATTCCAAAGTATTAAAATCAAAATTAATATCTTCGAATATTTCTTTATCGGGTTTGAATATAATGGTAGTTCCTGTCCCTTCACATTCGCCTATTACTTCAAGTTCCGTAGTAGGAATTCCTCTGCTGAATTTTTGTCTGTAAATTTTATTATTCCTTTTAATTCTTGCCTCAAGATATTCCGAAAGTGCATTTACAACAGAAACACCAACTCCATGAAGTCCGCCAGAAACCTTATAAGCACTGTTGTTAAATTTACCTCCTGCATGAAGAATTGTAAGAACCGTCTCCACAGTAGATTTTCCTGTTTGAGGATGTGTTTCTACAGGTATGCCGCCTCCATTATCTTCAACGATTACAGAATTATCCTCATTTATGGTTACCAAAATAGTATCGCAAGCTCCTGCTAAAGCTTCATCTATACTATTATCAACTACTTCATATATCAATTGATGGAGTCCTCTAAGCCCTGTGGAACCAATATACATTCCCGGTCTTTTTCTAACAGGCTCTAATCCAGTAAGGACTTGTATATCCTTTGCAGTATATTTTCTTTCGTTATTTTCCATATTCTTCATTTCCCTCCTGATTCTAATATGTTAAATTCTTGATATAAGACTATTTCTTTTTAATAAAGTAGAAGAAGAAATCTCTGATGTATAAATTAGGTTTTTGATCACTTTCCCTTTTTTATTATTTTTTTCTATTCGCGATGTCAAAATAATGGTCTTTATATTTCTTTCATCAGAGTTTGTAATAAAGAGCAATCCTTTCTCCTTCATTTTTTTTAAATAAGATTTTGAATCCTTAGAATTTAACAATGAATTAACATCCATTATTGCTACAATATCGTCTATTGGTATCGAATAGCTTTTTCCTATATGAAGAAACATAATATCTACTCCTTTTACATAACCTTTCCCTTTTCTATATAAAATGTCTTTTTATCTAAATTATCAATTTCTTTAAGCCTTATTACATCTGCGGAAGTAATTATTGTCTGCAAACCTGAAAATGATTTTATCAAATATCTTCTTCTATCTTCGTCTAATTCAGATAATACGTCATCCAAAAGAAGAACTGGTTTATATCTTTTTTCATTTTCAATTAATTCCACCTCTGCAAGTTTTATAGATAATATGGCTGTCCTTTGCTGTCCCTGAGATGCAAATTGTTTAGAATTAAAATCATTAATAATTATTTCTATATCATCTCGGTGGGGACCTATCTCTGTAGAACCTTTCAATATATCAGTATCAATATTTCTATTTAATTTATCAAAAAAATCTCTTTCCAGATCTCTTAAATCATTTACATTTTCGGTTACATTTGTAACATAATTGAAATCCAATTTTTCTTCATTAAAAGTTAAATTACCATGGATTCTTTTAGATATAGAAGATAGACTATCAATAAACTTTTTTCTTTCCAATATAATTTGAGATCCTGTTTTTATTAATTGAATATTAAATGTTTCAAGAACTTCTCTGTTCTTCTCCTTATATTTCATAAATCGGAGCAGGTTATTTCTTTGAAACAATATTTTATTATATCTATTCAAGTTATATCTATATAAAGGCTTTAACTGAGAAATTTCCAAATCCAAAAAATTTCTTCTTTCCTGAGGCCCTTCTTTTATTATTTTTAAATCATCCGGAGAAAAAACCACTACATTTAATCCACTGTTCAATTCTTTATTTTTTCCCAATTCTATTCCATTAATTCTCATCTTTTTAGGAGCATTTCTTTCTAACTTTATTTCTATCAGCTTATCTATATTTCTTTCCTTAATATTGATTCCTATATAAGATTTGTCACTGTTAAAATTTATCATATCTTTATCTTTATTTGTCCTGAATGACTTTCCCACAGCACAGAAATATATGGATTCTAAAAGATTGGTTTTTCCTTGGGCATTTTTACCCACAAATATATTTATATTCTTTGATAATTTGATATTTAAATTTTCATAATTTCTAAAATTTATAATTCTAATACTTTCTACATACAAATAGAGCCACTCCTTAGATAAACCTTTATAATTATACCACAACAAATTCATCTATACCTTCTATTTTAATTTTATCTCCCTTTCTTATCTTCTTGCCTCTTTCTTTTACAGTCTCTCCATTTACTTCAATTTTACCGGAACTAATCAATATTTTACTTTGCCCTCCTGTTTGTACTATTCCAGCAAGTTTTAAAATTTGACTCAACTTTATATATTCAGTATCTATTGTTACTTCTTTCATCTTCTATATTCCTCCAATTAATAATCTTCTTTTGCAAGTCTTACAGGAAGAACTAAATAAGTATATTCCGAATCATCTATTGGATTTATGATACAGGGATTTAGACTCCCCATAAAATTCAGTTGAATTTTATCAGCATCTATTGCCTTAATTCCATCTATAATATATTTTGAATTAAAAGCGATATTTAAATCTTCCCCTTTATTTTCGATAGGAACTTCTTCATAAACACTTCCTATTTCTGAATTTGATTTAATTACCATTTTACCATCCAATATGTTTATTTTAATAAGATTTGTTTTTTCCTCCTTTGCTAAAAGGGAAGCTCTCTCCAATCCGTCTTGGAATAATTTTCTGTTTACAATTACTTGAGTTTTATGTTCTTTTCTTATTATATCTTTATAATTTAAATATTGACCCTCTAATAGCCTCGAATATACTAATGTTTCTCCTAGATTGAATACTATATGACTTGAAGTTAATGTTATCGTTAAACTGGATTCTTCATCTTCAAGTATTTTACTGAGCTCATTTAAAGTTTTTGATGGTACTACAATTTTTACGTCCTGAGGAGATTTTACTAAAATATTTCTCAATGCAAGCCTATATCCGTCTAACGCTACAAATGAAGCCTTATCTTTTGTAACTTCAAATAATATTCCTGTAAGTATAGGCCTTGTTTCATCTTGAGCCGTAGCAAATATGGTTTGTCTTATAGCAGATTTAAATAAATCCGCAGAAATTTTTATCGAAAAATTATCTGTTATCGTAGGTAATTCCGGATATTCTAAAGATGAATTTCCTATAATATTAAATTCTGCACTTCCACATTTGATACATATTTTATTTTCTATTGTTGATATATATATTTTATCGTTAGGAAGTTTTCTTATTATATCTCCAAATATTCTTGAATTTATAACTATTGATCCTTCTTCTTCAACGCTACATTTTATAAATGTCTCAATTCCTATCTCTAAATCCGTACTTGTAAGCTTCAATTTTCCATTTTTTGCCTCTAAAAGTATTCCTTCAAGTATGGGTAGACTTGTTCTAAGAGAAGTACCCCTTTGAACAATATTTACATATTTATTCAAAATTGATTGTTCTATATTGATTTTCAATTGAAAATGACCTCCTTTTATTTTTTAAGATAGATTGAAGGATATATTATTAGTAGTAATAGTAGTAGGGGCTGTTAGTATGTTGATAAGTGGATATATCGTTATATTTAAATAAATTGAATATTTAATAACATGTGAATAAAAGATGAATGAATTCTAAAATTATCAACAAAAATTTTTGAAGAAATTAATTATATTATATCAACAGTTTATCAACAGGATTTTGTTAATTATCCCCTTGTATCTCTTTAATAACATTTTCTATCTTTTTATTGAATGTACTATTTGATTTTAAATTTGAAGATATTTTTTCATAAGCATGTATAACGGTAGTATGATCTCTTCCGCCAAATTCATCTCCTATTTTCGGAAGGGAGAGATCCGTTAATTCTCTGCATAAATACATTGCGACTTGTCTTGGATAAGCAATTGCTCTGGTTCTTTTTTTGGAATTAAAATCTTCTGACTTGATATTAAAGTTTTTGGCGACAACTTCTTTAATTAAATTTACAGTTATTTCTTTTGGCTTAGAAGATGAAATAATATCTTTCAAGGCTTCTTCTGCTAAATCTACGGTTATTTCTTTTTTTGTTAAGGATGAATAAGCTACTATTTTAATAAGTGCTCCTTCTAATTCTCTTATATTAGATTGAATTTTTGTAGCAATATAAAGAAGAACATCATTTTCTATACTTAAATTTTCGACTTTTGCCTTCTTTTTAAGTATAGCAATTCTTGTTTCCAAGTCAGGTGGTTGGATATCTGCAATAAGGCCCCATTCGAATCTTGATCTTAATCTGTCTTCAAGAGTAGGTATTTCCTTTGGAGGTCTATCGCTGGATATTATTATCTGTTTATTTGCGTCATGAAGAGCATTAAAAGTATGGAAAAATTCCTCTTGAGTTCTTTCCTTTCCAGCTATAAATTGTATATCGTCAATGAGTAATACATCAACGTTTCTGTATCTATTTCTAAATGCATCATTTTTATCATCTCTTATGGAGTTTATAAGTTCGTTTGTGAATTTTTCTGATGATACATATACTACCTTTGTTTTAGAATTTTGATTAAGTATGTAGTGGCCAATTGCATGCATAAGATGAGTTTTTCCAAGACCTACTCCTCCATATATAAACAGTGGATTGTAAGCTTGAGCAGGTGCTTCCGCTACAGCTAAGGATGCTGCATGAGCAAAACGGTTACTATTTCCTATAACAAAGCTATCAAAGGTGTATTTGGGGTTTAGCTGAGATCTGGAAATGTTTTCACCGTTTTCCACGGCCTTAGTTTGTCCTACATTTAATTTAATTTCATCTTCAGGAATAGTAATAATTATATGATAATTTTGTTTTGTTATTTGGGATATAGCGTTTTTAATTAAATTAAGATATCTTCCGTCAAGTATTCCCTTTGTAAACTCGTTTGGAGCGGCAAGTATTATATTATTATCATCCATCGATATAGGTTCTATTGTTTTAAACCATGTATTATAGCTTACCTCCGATAGTTCTATTTTTATTAGGTCCATTGCTTCGTTCCAAATAGTTTCTAAATTAGAGTCCATTTTACTTCCTCCTAAATGGTATTTATTAAAGATTATAGACAAAAAAATAAATAATTATAACAAAAATGTAAAGTTATCAACAACTTTATCCACAGTTTTTTTGAAAATTGAATATAATATATATTTTGTTATAGATGTGGATAAAATAATAACAGATTGTAAATAAAAAAAATTGTAATAATAAAATAAAAATATCCACAGAAAAATATAATATTCATATGTGGATAAAAACTGTTGATTTAAAAGGTTTAAACAAATTTTTTAGTAATAAAATCAAAAATTATGCACAACTTATACACAGTCTGTGTATAAGTCTAAATAAATATATTATGAAAAAACTTATCCACTTTTATTATATAATATCAAAAAAAAAAAACATTATCAATAAAATTATCCACAAGTTTTATAAATAATTGTATTATTACTTGTGGATATAAGTATTTTAAAAATCTTGACATTAATTATTCATACAACTATAATCAATAGTAGTATTTGTGTTTTTTAATATGAAAATTAGCTATTTTTATATAGTGAATTGTTATTGAAGGGGGTGTATTTTGTGAAAAGAACATATCAGCCTAAAAAAAGACAGAGAAGCAGAGAACATGGATTTATAAAAAGAATGAGTACAAGACAAGGTAGAGAAGTTTTAAGAAGGAGAAGAAGAAAGGGCAGGAAAGTATTGTCAGCATAGGCCGCAATTTTAAGTGGCCTTTTTATTAAATGTAAGTTTTAAGGAGCATTGTAATGGATAAAGTTTGTACTTTAAGGAGCAAAATTCAGTTTAAAAATGTATATGAAAATGGAAAAAGCTATGGAAATAGATTGCTGGTAATGTATATATCTAAGAATAATTTGGATTATAATAGAGTAGGATTTGCTGTTACGAAAAAGATTGGAAATAGTGTAATTAGGAATAAAGTGAGAAGAAGAATGAAGGAAAGCTATAGGGTTAATCGATTAAAAATAAAGGAAGGGTATGATTTAATTTTTATACCCAAAATAAATTCCAGAAATTCAAATTACCAGCAAATTGAAAGTGCAATGCTTCATCTTTTCAAAATTACTCATTTATTATGAAGAATAGGTGAAAAAAATGAAAAAGTTGGCAATAATATTGATAAGGTTTTATCAAAAATTTATTTCCAGATATATATTAGTTGGACGTCATTGTAGATTTTATCCTACTTGTTCTCAATATTCCATTGAAGCCTATGAAAAATATGGTTTTTTTAAAGGAACTATATTGAGTGTTTATAGAATACTAAGATGCAATCCTTTTAATCCAGGTGGCTATGATCCACTTAAATGATAGGGGGTTAATTAATGTCAAAGATTTTTGCAGCACCATTGGGTGCTCTTATGAGGTTCGTATTTGAAATGGTAGAGAAAATTGGAAATGAACCTAAATCCATGTCTTTCTATGCATTGACAATAATAATTACTACCATTATATTTAAATTTTTATTGCTTCCAATCGCTATTAGTATGAATAGATCAATGAAGAAAATGAATGACTTGAATCCGAAAATGAAAGAAATTCAAAATAAATATAAAAATGATCCACAGACTCAATCTGCTAAATTAGCGCAGTTGTATAAGGAAAACAAAGTAAATCCTGCATCTTCTTGCTTACCGCTTATAGTCCAAATGGTAATATTGTTTGCTTTTTTTGCTGTTATGAGGGATCCCGTTCAGTATGTTTTTAAGGATAAGGCTTTCTACGATGCTTTAAGCAAGAATTTTTTATGGATTAAAAATTTGGAACAGCCGGATCCCTTCTTGTGGGGAACGCCTTTAATAGTTGGTTTAACGACTTATTTTCAATCTGTTACTACGCCTAATCAAGCTGCTGCTGATCCTCAAACTAAATCTACTCAACGGACAATGAATATTTTTCTTCCCCTTATGTTGTTTTGGTTTGCAAGATCCTTTTCAGCAGGCCTTGGGTTATATTGGGTAGTAAGTAATATATTCCAGATAATTCAGCAGTTAATATCTAAACGGTCTTTGGATAAAGCTAAGGGGGAATTAAAATAATATGAGATCCGTATTGAAAGTTTCAAAAACTGTAGATGATGCAGTTAAGGATGCTCTTGAAGAATTGGATTCCGATAAGGAGGACGTTCAAATTGAAATATTAACAGAGCCGAGTAAAGGATTTTTAGGTTTTATTGGAAACAAGGACGCCAAAGTAAAAGTGACTGTAACTAATGATCCCGTAGAAAGTATTGAAAATTTTATGAATATGCTTTTTAATAAAATGAATATTAAAGCAAAATGTATAGCTGAAAGAAAAGGACGAAATATAAATGTTAATATAACAGATATTAGCAGTACGGATATGGGAATAATAATTGGCAAAAGAGGGAATACGCTGGATGCAATTCAATATTTGCTGAGTTTGTTTATTAACCGTAAAAGAGAAAATTATATAAAGGTGCTGGTTGATACTAAGGGCTACAGGAAGAAAAGAGAAGAGACTTTAATAAGATTGGCTAACAAAATGGCACAAAAAGTTCAATATACTAAAGATTCTATAAGATTGGAGCCTATGAACCCTTATGAAAGAAGAATTATTCATTCTGCTCTTCAAAATGTGGAAGGGGTCAGTACCCATTCTGAGGGGGAGGAACCTTACAGGAGAGTTATAATAGAAGCTAAATAAACCCAGTATATACTGGGTTTTATTGATTTATTTAAAGGTAGGTGTTTTTATGGAGAGTACTATAGCTGCCATTTCTACAACTGTCGGAGAATCCGGGATAGGCATAGTAAGGATGAGCGGAAAAGATTCTCTGTCTATTGCAGGTAAAATATTTGAAGGTAAAAAAACAAAGAATTTAAAAGATGCGGAAAACAGAAAAATTACTTATGGACATATATTTGATCCTACTGACGGAAGCCTTGTAGATGAAGTTCTGATAGTATTTATGAAAGCCCCCTTTACTTATACAAGAGAAGATATAGTTGAAATATATTGTCATGGCGGAATAATTTCTGTAAGAAAGATATTGGAACTTCTTTTGGCTAATGGAGCAGTAATGGCGGAGAGGGGAGAATTCACGAAAAGAGCATTTTTAAACGGAAGATTGGACCTTTCTCAAGCGGAAGCAGTAATAGATATCATAAAATCGAAAACCGAATTGAGCTGTAAGCTTTCCTTAAATCAGTTAGAAGGAGGATTATCCTCTGAAATTAAAAGAATAATGGACGAATTAACAGAGATGGTTGCTCATGTAGAAGTTTCTATTGATTTCCCGGAAGAAGATTTTGAAGAAATTACTTACGATGAGCTTGAATTAAAATCTAAGAAGATACTTGATGAAATAGATAATCTGTTGAACACTTCCGAAAGAGGAAGAATATTAAGAGAGGGATTAAATGTTGTAATACTTGGAAAACCTAATGTAGGGAAATCTTCTTTATTAAATTCTATGCTTAGAGAAAACAGAGCTATTGTAACAGATATCCCAGGTACTACCAGGGATACAATTGAGGAATATATGAACATAGATGGAATCCCCTTAAAAATAGTTGATACTGCGGGAATCAGAAATACAGAAAATATCATAGAGAAAATCGGAGTAGATAAGGCAAAAAATTTATTAGAAACGGCAGACTTGACCATAGCTGTTTTTGATTCTTCTAAGGAATTGGAAGAAGATGATTATGAAATAATCAATATGATTAAGGATAAGAAGGGAATTGCTCTGTTAAATAAAATGGATTTGGATAGTAAACTTACTATGGAAGATTTAAAGAAACTGATTCCTGAAATGAAAATAATACCTACTATTATTTCACAAAAAATAGGAATTCAAGATATAGAGAATAACATCAAGGATATGTTCTATGGTGGAAAAGTTAAAATTAAAAATGACATTATGGTAACCAATATAAGACATAAGAAAAAACTTATAGATGCGAAAAAAAATATATCTGATGCATATACAGGTATTATTTCTAAAGTTCCTTTAGATTGTCTGGAAGTTGATTTAAAAAATTGTTGGACTAATTTAGGGGAAATTTCAGGAGATACAGTTACGGAGGATATTCTTGATAAGATATTTAGTGAATTTTGCGTAGGAAAATAGTTACGATGGGAGGAAAATTTTCTTGAAATGAAGGATATTAAAAGATTCGAGGCCGGAAAATATGATGTAATTGTAATCGGAGCAGGCCATGCAGGCTGTGAAGCTGCACTGAGTTCTGCCAGAATGGGTATGAAAACTTTAATCTTAACTATGAGTCTTGACGCCGTGGCAGCTATGCCATGTAATCCAAACATCGGAGGAACAGGAAAGGGACATTTGGTACGAGAAATTGATGCTTTAGGGGGAGAGATGGCTTTAAATATAGATAAGACCTTTATACAAAGTAGAATGCTCAATATTTCCAAAGGACCTGCAGTACATTCTTTAAGAGTTCAGGCAGACAAAAATAAATACCATATTGAAATGAAAAAAACTTTGGAGAATGAAGATAATTTGGACTTAAAACAAGGAGAAGTAGTAGATATTCTTGCAGAAGATAATTGTATTAAGGGAATAGTTACAAGAACAGGAGCTGTGTATAGATGCAGTGCGGTTATAATATGTACAGGGACATATTTAAAAGGAAGAATTTATATAGGAGAAGTAAATTATGAGGGAGGGCCTATGGGATGGTTTCCTTCAAATTTATTGTCAGATGCTTTAAATAGAATCGGAATTAAGTTAAGAAGATTTAAAACCGGTACACCGGCCAGAGTTCATGGAGATAGTATTGATTATTCCGTAATGGAAGTACAACCCGGGGATAAAGAAATAATTCCCTTTTCTTTTTTAAATATGGATAAAAAATTTGATAAAAAGCAGGTACCCTGTTATTTAACTTATACTGTAGAGAAAACCCATGATATAATCAGAAAAAATTTAGATCGTTCTCCTATGTATGCAGGAGAAATAAAAGGAGTCGGACCACGATACTGTCCCTCTATTGAAGATAAGGTAGTGAGATTTGCAGATAAAAATAAGCATCAGATATTTATTGAACCGGAGGGATTGGATACCAAGGAAGTTTATGTTCAGGGAATGAGCACGACATTACCTGAAGAAGTACAAATTCAAATGTACAAAACAGTCATAGGCCTTAAAAATGTTAAATTCATGAGAACGGCTTATGCCATAGAATACGATTGTATTGATCCTACAATATTGAAAAGAACTTTGGAACACAAAAAAATAAAAAATTTATTTTTTGCAGGTCAAATAAATGGCTCTTCCGGGTATGAAGAGGCTGCTGCCCAAGGAATTATGGCCGGAATAAATGCAGCACTCAATATTCAGGGAAAGGAACCCTTTATATTAGATAGATCCGAAGCTTATATCGGAGTATTAATTGATGATCTGGTTACCAAGGGAACAAATGAGCCTTATAGAATGATGACATCCAGAGCTGAGTATAGATTAACTTTAAGGCAGGATAATGCAGATTTGAGACTTACGGAAAAAGGGTATAAATTAGGGCTTGCAAGTAAAGAGAGATATGAAAAGACCTTATATAAAAAGGAAGAAACAAATAACGAAATATTGAGGCTTAAGCATGTTATCATAACTCCCACAGAAAAAACAAATAAATTTTTGGAAGGCCTAAACAGTGCTCCTTTGAGGACTCCAACAAGTATATATGATTTAATTAAAAGGCCGGAACTTAATTATGAGATTCTGAAGGACATCGACCCTGAAAGGCCTGAACTTTTAAGAGAAATACGAATTGAAGTGGAAATTCAAATTAAATATGAGGGATATATTGCAAAGCAAATGGCTCAAATTGCTCAATTTAAAAAGCTTGAAGGCAAAAAACTCCCTGAAGATTTAGACTACAATAATATAAGATCCTTAAGCAATGAGGCAAAACAAAAATTAAACAATATAAGACCGGAATCCGTAGGGCAGGCCAGCAGAATATCAGGAGTATCTCCATCGGATATTAATGTACTTCTTATTTATTTGGAACAACTTAGAAGAGCTTTCAGGAGTGAGAAAAATGACTGATGTTAGTACAATGGTTGATATAGGAAAACAACTTAACATTAATTTTAAGGAAGATGAAATTAAAAAGTTTTTGGTTTATAAAGAACTGTTAAAAGAATGGAATCAGAGAATAAATATAACTTCTATTAAGAACGATAGGGAAATTGATATTAAGCATTTTTTAGACAGTCTTACTCTTTTAAATACAGGATTATTTGATACTAAAGTTAAAGTGATTGATGTAGGTACGGGAGGAGGGTTCCCCGGGGTACCTTTAAAAATTATAAAAGAACAATTAGATATGATTCTTTTGGATAGTTTAAATAAAAGAATAATTTTTTTAAAAGAAATTATAGATAAGCTTGGGTTAGGCGGGATAGAAGCAATTCACGGGAGAGCTGAAGAATTCGGAAGAAATGAACTGTATAGAGAAAAATTTGATATAGTTGTTTCCAGGGCCGTAGCGCCATTAAATATATTAAGTGAATATTGCTTGCCTTTTGTTAAAAAGAGTGGGTATTTTATTGCTATGAAGGGTTCGAACATAGATGAAGAATTGAATAACTCGTTGAATGCTATTAAAATTTTAGGAGGAAGAGTTAAAGAAAAAAGATTTGTTGTTTTGCCCGAAATAGATATTTGCCATAGTTTGATAATTATCGAGAAAATTAAGGACACATCGACAAAATATCCTAGACCCGCAGGCAAACCTAAAAAAAATCCGTTATAAAAAAGAATAATTTGATGAACGAAATTTTTATAAAAAAGGAGGAAGAAATACTCTTCTATAGAATATTTAATTGATATTAAAGTCCAATGGGAAGAGGGATATACAATGGAAAATATGCAAAGCGAAATTATGTTTATACCTATTAAGTTTATAAAACCAAATCCATATCAACCCAGAAAAAATTTTAATAAAAGAGCTTTAGAAGAACTGAGTCAATCAATAAAAACTTATGGACTTATTCAACCAATCAGTGTAAGAAAACTTTGTAATGAAAGCTATGAATTAATAGCCGGAGAAAGAAGACTTAGGGCTTCTGAAATGGCTGAATTGGAAAAGATACCTGCTATTATTGTTAACTATAAAGACAAGGATTCGGCTATGGTGGCTTTAATAGAAAATTTGCAGAGGGAAGATTTAAATTTCATTGAAGAGGCGGAAGGATATAATAACTTAATTAAAGACCATAACTTTACTCAGCAGGAACTTGCTGAAAAGTTGGGAAGAAACCAGTCTACAATTGCTAACAAGTTAAGAATACTTAAACTTCCTGATGACATAAAAAAGGAACTTTTGGAAAATAATTTGACTGAAAGACATGCCAGAGCACTCTTAAGACTTCCCGATGACGAATATAGAAGGAAGACTCTTGAAAAAATAATTAAAAGTGACTTTACCGTTAAGAAAACTGAAAAATTAATAGACGATATATTAAATGATCTGACAAAGGTTGAATCTGAAAAAAAACAAAATATTAAAAGTCTTATAAATGTAAGAATATATTTAAATACCATTAAAAATGCTTATAACGCAATTAAGAATAGTGGAGTAAATGCTAAATACACAGAGAAAGATATGGGCGAATATTTGGAAGTAACGGTTAGAATACCCAAAAAATAAATTCAAAGTTTTTTTACTTAGCGAAGTAATAGTTTGCTAAGTTTTTTTTTTATTATATAATATATATTGAAAATATAAAGTAATTCAAATTGGAGTTGAAAGTATGTCTAAGATAGTCTCTGTGTTTAATCAAAAAGGTGGAGTGGGAAAAACAACTACGGTCATTAATTTGTGTGCGGCCTTAGGAAAATTAAATAAAAAAATTTTATTGATAGATGTTGATCCTCAAGGTAATTCTACCAGTGGATTAGGAGTAAATAAAAAAGATTTAAAGTATTCCATTTATGATGTTTTTATTAATGGAGTTCCTATGGCGGACATAATTGTTGATACGAGTGCTCAAGGAGTATCATTAGCACCAGCAAATGTAGAATTAGCCGGAGCGGAAATTGAAATGATAAAAATTGAAGAAAGAGAGCTGATTCTTAAAAAAACTATTCTTCAATTTAATAATACTTATGATTTTATGTTTATTGACTGCCCGCCTTCTTTGGGCTTGTTAAGCATAAATGCTTTGACTGCTTCCAATAGTGTTATTATTCCCATTCAATGTGAGTATTACGCCTTAGAGGGGGTAAGTCAATTAGTTGATACAATTAAACTTGTTAAAAAGAGTTTAAATCCTGAATTGGAAATACAAGGTGTAATTTTAAGTATGTTTGATGGTAGGACAAACCTTTCTATACAGGTCGTGGATGAGGTGAAAAAGTATTTTAGAGGAAAAGTCTATTCCACGGTTATTCCGAGAAATGTTCGACTGGCTGAAGCGCCCAGTTATGGGATTTCAGTTTTAGATTATGATTTAAAATCTAAGGGAGCAGAAGCTTACCAAGAGTTAGCTGAAGAGTTCTTATCTTGGATTGAGGAGGAGTTTTAATATGAGTACTAAAAAAAGAGGACTTGGGAAAGGGCTATCGGCTTTAATTCCTGATGAACCCTTTGAAGATGTTTTAGAGGAAGATAAAAATAATATAGTGGATTTAGATATTGATTTGATTAAACCAAATAAAGAACAACCAAGGAAGAATTTCGACAAAGATGCTTTGGAGGAATTGAAAGAATCGATACAAAATTATGGAGTTATTCAGCCTATCATAGTTAGAAAAATTGATAAGGGATATGAAATAATTGCCGGAGAAAGAAGATGGAAAGCGGCAAAGATGGCTTCCATTAAAAAAATTCCCTGCATTGTTAAAAATGTAGAAGAATTTGAAGGAATGAAGTTATCTTTAATAGAGAATTTACAGAGAGAAAATCTTAATCCTGTAGAAGAAGCCATTGCTTTCAAAGGACTTATTGATAATTATAATATCACTCAAGAAGAGTTATCAGTTGCAGTAGGGAAAAGCAGACCATATATCACTAATTCTTTGAGACTTTTAAATTTAGATAGCGATATATTATTATCGATTTCTGATGGCAAAATTTCTTCCGGCCATGGAAGGGCACTTCTTTCTATTGAAGATAAAAAAATTCAAAATGAGATAGCTAAAAATATTATAGAAAAGAAATTGAATGTCAGAGAAACGGAGAATATTGTTAATACTGTTAAAAACAAAAAAAATAGTGTAAAAAAATCAAATAAAGAAGATCCTTTTATTTCAGAAGCCAGAGATAAATTTATGAAAAAATTAGGTACAAAAGTAGTTATTAAGCATGGAAAGAATAAAGGAAAGATCGAGATAGAATATTATAGCCCAGAAGACTTTGAAAGAATAATGGATATTATTATTAAAAATTAATGTTTCACGTGAAACATTTTGCTGGATACATAAATATTATATTGAGGAGAGATCTAAATGGAAATAAACATATATCAGGTAGATGCCTTTACAAAAGATACTTTTGGCGGTAATCCAGCAGGTGTTGTCCCGGATGCAAAAGATTTAACAGAAGAGAACATGGAAAAAATTGCAAGAGAAATGAATCTTTCAGAAACTGCTTTCATAATTCCAATAGACGAAAATAATTTTGAAGTCAGGTTTTTTACTCCTTTATGTGAAGTTGATTTGTGTGGACATGCTACGATTGGTTCTTTTTTTACCCTTGCAGAAAAAGGATATATAAGGCCTATTACAAATGGCAAATTGAGGATATTTCAAAAAACCAAAGCGGGAATTTTACCTGTAGAAATATATTATAATCAAGGAAAAGTAGAAAGAGTTATGATGACCCAGTCAATGCCGACAACTATAGGAACGATCACAGATATAGAAGAATTAATAGATGCTTTAAATATTACAGAAGACGATATCGGAATAGAAGATAAGTTTGTGAGTCCGGAAATAATATCTACAGGTCTTCCGGATATCATGCTTCCAATTAAAAGAAAAGACATATTAGATAATTTGGATGTAGATATGAAAAGATTATCTGATTTGTCCCGAAAATTAAAAATTACGGGAGTACATGCTTTTTTTCTTCCAGATAAAGATTTAGAAATAGTATATACGAGAAATTTTGCTCCCTATGTGGGAATAGATGAAGAAGCTGCAACAGGAACTTCTAACGGCGCTCTTATTTACTTTTTAAAGAAAAACGGATATTTGAAGGGAAATGAAATGATTTCCTATCAAGGAGAAATATTGAACAGACCAAGCTATATAAATTGTACAATTGATGAAACTGATGAAGGTTATATAGTAAAAGTCGGAGGGAGAGCAAGGATAGTATTAGAAGGAATATTTTGCATGTAAAATTTATTTTTTTGTCTTCTAATTTAGACAGAATCTTAACAAACTTATATATACAAAAACAAATAAATCTGTTAAAATAATAATTGGCTATTATATATGGATACTATATTATAATTTTCATTATAATTTTTTTGAGGACATTTAAAAGTATAATAATTCCATCATATGAATAAACGATGGTGTATGATCAATAAAGTTAAAAAAATAACAAGGGAGGACATAAAATGGGATTTAAATTTGATTGGGAAGCTAACAAGGAGAAAGTAGAAGAATTTTCTGCATTTTTGGAGAAACTTAAAGATACTAAAGGAGCCGTAATGCCTGCTCTTCAAAAAGCAGAAGGTCTTTTTGATTATCTTCCCATTGAAATTCAGAATATGATTTCTGAAAAACTAAATGTGCCACTATCTGAAGTATATGGAGTAGCTACATTTTATTCTCAATTTTCGTTAATACCCAAAGGAGAAAATAAAATTGGGGTTTGTTTGGGTACTGCCTGTTATGTAAAAGGGTCTCAGAACATTTTGGACAAGGTAAAAGGAATTCTTCATATAGACGTTGGGCAGACCACTGAAGACAGAAAATTTTCTCTCCAGGCAACAAGATGTTTAGGCGCGTGTGGGTTAGCGCCTGTAATGACCATTAATGGAGAAGTTTATGGAAAACTAACTCCAAATGATGTTGAAGGTATAATTAATAAGTATAGATAATGTGGAGGTAGATTAGATGAAGACTATTGAAGAATTAAACAAGATTAGAGAAGATGCCTTGGGAAAAATGAATTTGAGGAAAGAAAGTCAAGGTATAAGAGTTGTTGTTGGAATGGCAACCTGTGGAATTTCAGCTGGAGCAAGGCCGGTCCTTACAGCCTTATTGGAAGAAGTAAATAAAAGAAAATTGGAACATGTTACAGTTAGTCAAACGGGATGTATAGGGCTTTGCAGATTAGAGCCTATAGTAGAAGTATATGAACCGGGGAAGGAAAAGGTAACTTATGTTGATATGACTGCAACTAAGGCTAGAAGAGTTGTATTGGAGCATATAGTCAATGGAAACGTTGTAAATGAGTATACTATAGGTGCTTATCAAAAATAAATATTCTATGGAATAGCTTATTGAAAAGGAGGAAAGAAAGGACATGAATTTATATAGAGCTCATGTGTTAGTTTGTGGAGGTACAGGGTGTCATTCATCTAATTCGGATAAGATTATAGAAAGAATGGAAGAAAAAATTAAAGAAAAAGAGTTAGATAAGGAAATTAAGGTTATAAAAACCGGTTGTTTTGGTCTTTGTGAGTCAGGACCTAATATGGTGGTATATCCGGAAGGAATATTTTACAATCATGTAAAAGTAAGCGATGTTGATGAAATTGTTGAAGAACATTTTTTTAAGGGCAGACCGGTAAAAAGACTGTTGTATAAAGAAGTTCAGGAAGAAAATAATATTAAGTCAGTTAATGACGTTAATTTTTATAAAAAACAAACGAGGGTAGCTTTAAGAAACTGCGGAGTAATAGATCCAGAGAATATTGAGGAATATATTGCTTATAACGGATATCAGGCTCTTGCTAAAGCGGTTACGGAAATGACTCCATTGGAAGTAATTCAGGTCGTAAAGGATTCAGGCTTAAGAGGAAGAGGTGGGGCCGGATTTCCTACAGGCCGCAAATGGGAAGAAGCTTATAAGTATAAATCAGATAAAAAATATATAGTATGTAATGCTGATGAAGGAGATCCGGGAGCATTTATGGACAGAAGCATTCTTGAAGGAGATCCTCATTCGGTATTGGAAGCTATGGCATTGGCAGGATATGCTGTGGGATCGGATCAAGGGTTTATTTATGTAAGGGCAGAATACCCTATAGCAGTTCAGAGACTTCAAACCGCTATTGATCAAGCAAAAGAGTATGGAGTTCTTGGGAAAAACATCTTTGGGACAGATTTTAGCTTTGACATTGAATTAAGACTGGGAGCGGGAGCATTTGTTTGCGGAGAAGCCAGCGCTTTAATGGAATCCATTGAAGGAAGAAGAGGAATGCCGAGAAATAAGCCCCCAAGAACTGCTCATAAGGGATTATGGCAACAACCAACGGTTTTAAATAATGTTGAAACTTTTGCTAATATTCCTATTATATTTCAGAAAGGCCCAGAATGGTTCAGGAGTATTGGAACGGAAAAATCTCCTGGCACAAAGGTATTTGCTTTAGGAGGAAAAATTGTTAATACAGGGCTTGTTGAGATACCTATGGGAACAACTTTAAGGGAAATAATATTTGATATAGGCGGAGGAATTCCTAATGGAAAGGAATTTAAAGCGGTTCAAACGGGAGGTCCTTCTGGAGGATGTATACCTAAGGAATATTTGGATACACCGGTAGATTTTGAATCCCTATCAAGATTAGGATCTATAATGGGTTCCGGCGGAATGATAGTAATGGATGAAGATAATTGTATGGTTGATATTGCTAAATTTTTCTTGGATTTTACTGTTGAAGAATCCTGCGGAAAATGTACCCCATGCAGAATAGGAACTAAAAGGATGTCAGAAATACTTGACAGAATAACGTCAGGGAAGGGAGAACCTGGTGATATTGAAAAGTTGGAAGAACTTTCAAAGGTAATTACTGATTCGGCTTTATGCGGATTAGGGCAAACGGCATCAAATCCGATTATTTCCACTTTAAAATATTTTAGGAATGAATATGAAAGCCATATATTTGAAAAAACTTGTCCTGCAGGAAATTGCAGAAAGTTATTGAGCTTTGTTATAGTTGAGGAAAAATGTAAGGGATGTGGACTATGTGCCAGAAATTGTCCTGCAAGTGCTATTTCAGGCGCAAAGGCTAAACCTCATCATATTGATAAGGAAAAATGCATTAAATGTGGTGCTTGTATTGAAAGATGTCCATTTAACGCTATTATCAAAAAATAAGTAGAAAAGAGGTGCAAATAAAAATGGAAATGATAAATGTTACTATAGATGGTAAAAGTTATAAAGTACCAGAAAATTATACAGTTTTAAAAGCCTGTAGAGAGGCTGGAGTATATGTTCCTACCCTTTGTTATCTGGAAGGAATCAATCAAGTGGGCTCATGCAGACTATGTCTTGTAGAAGTTGAAAGGCAAAAGAATTTAAAGGCATCTTGTGTTTTGCCTGTTGCAGAGGGTATGGTAATTAAGACAAATACAAAGAGAGTTAGAGAGGCAAGAAAGGTAAATTTGGAACTTCTTTTATCAAATCATAATAGAGAATGTACTTCCTGTGAAAGAAGCGGAAACTGTGAATTACAAAGGCTGTCTGATGAAATTGGTATAAGAAATATAGAATTTATAGGTGAAAAAACAGTAAAACCTGTAGATACCAGTTCTCCATCTATTGTAAGGGACCCTTCCAAATGTATTCTTTGCGGAAGGTGTATAAGTGTTTGCAGTAAAGTTCAGGGAGTTAGTGCTATAGGGTTTAGAAATAGAGGATTTAGAACAACAGTAGGACCTATTTTTGATAAAGGTCTGGGAGAAGTTGATTGTATTAATTGCGGACAGTGTATAATTAATTGTCCTGTAGGAGCATTGAAGGAAAAAGAATCCATTGATTATGTCTGGGACGCGATAGAAGATTCATCAAAATATGTAATTGTACAGACTGCGCCGGCAGTTAGAGCAGCTTTGGGAGAAGAATTCGGTCTTCCTATAGGTACAAGAGTAACAGGAAAGATGGCAGCAGCTTTAAGAAGAATGGGTTTTGATAAGGTGTTTGATACGGATTTTGGTGCTGATTTAACTATAATGGAAGAAGGCTTTGAACTCTTAGATAGGTTACAAAACGGAGGAAAGCTTCCCATGGTGACTTCATGTTCTCCTGGATGGATTAAGTACTGTGAACATTTCCATCCGGATATGTTGGAAAATTTGTCTACATGCAAATCACCTCATGAGATGTTGGGAGCAGTAATGAAGACATATTTTGCACAAAAACACGGCTTAGATCCTAAGGATATATTTGTCGTATCTGTGATGCCTTGTACGGCAAAGAAATTTGAAGCAAAAAGAGAAGAGCTGAGAGAATCAGGATTTCCAGATGTAGATGCTGTTATTACAACAAGAGAACTGGCAAAGATGATTAAACAGGCAAGTATTGATTTTAATAAGCTACCTGATGAAGATTTTGATGAAGTATTCGGGGAATCTACAGGGGCATCGGTAATATTTGGAGTTACAGGAGGAGTAATGGAAGCGGCATTAAGAACTGTATCTGAAGTAGTAACAAATAAACCATTAGAAAAGATAAAATTTAATGAAGTAAGAGGCTTGGAAGGAATAAAGGAAGCCGAAATTACTCTTGGAGATAAAAATATTAAGATTGCTGTAGCAAATAGTACGGGATGTGCCAATAAATTATTGGAAAAAGTAAAATCAGGAGAAAAGGAATATCATTTTATTGAGATAATGGGTTGTCCAGGAGGATGTATTAACGGAGGAGGTCAGCCTTTCGTAAGTGATAAGACAAAAACGGAAGAAGATGTTTTAGGCAAGAGAGCTAATGCATTATATGAAGAAGATGAGTCGAAAACTATAAGAAAATCTCATGAAAATCCAATGATTAAGATGATCTATGATGAATTCTTTGAAAAACCAAATAGCCATAAAGCTCATGAAATTCTCCATACCCATTATGTAAAAAGGCCTAAATATACCGAATAAGATATAAAGATTAAGGAAATAGAAAGTATCGCAAAACTATTTAAATTAGCTTGCGATACTTTTTTGTCTATTAACATGAAAAAGGGGATGAATTATGAGTATTATAAAGGTGAAAGATCTGAGAAAGACTTATAAAGTCAATATTAAAAGGGAAGGTTTTAAAGAATCAATTAAAAATCTTATAAAACCACAATACAAAACTGATGGAATTTGGGAAAAAACCGATTAGCATTTTTCCGAGGGGATTACAGCAGTTTTTTACTTTTGTTATTACTGCTTTAGCTATATATAATATTCCTGCATTATATCTGTTTAATAAAGAAATAATATTTTTTACATTTGCATTAAGTATTATATGGCTGTTTATAGCAGTGAAAGTATGGAAATTTAGCTTAAAGAAATATTATGCTTAATTAAACAGATATATGTTTTTTTGATTAAACTATAATTTGAGTTGTACTTGTCCAATCTCTTCTACAATTTAATATATATAAGATCTTACAAATTATAACCATAGTTTAAGACTATTATTAAAAGTCAGTATAGCATACCGGCTTTTGAGCGTAGTAGAATGTCCTGTCCAGTTCGTCTAAATATTCTTCTTTATCTAACTTTATAAGTCCCAAATTATACAATCCCATGATTGATACGCTCGCCAAGAATAATGATGAGAAGTCTGAGGTACGGATTTTTGCTGTAACGTCATATTTTTCAGCATTGGTATGTGCTTTGCCATCTTTGAAATTTACTATAATTTCGTTTACATTTTTACTTAACTCATCCGAAATCAGAAAACGCACATTTAAATTTGAATTTCCGTAATTTCTATGGGAACATTGCTCAAATGCTTTCTTTATGTCAAATAATTTATACATTACGCCAACTGCCTGTGTATTACTTTCAATATATCCATAAGGAATATAGTTCAAAGAATCATTCAGAGGATTGTCAAATAAATAATAAAAATATTCATCCTCTGTATTAAAAATAATCAAATCGATTTCATCGTCTTGCTTCCTCAGAAAACCGAGAAATTTTCTGAGTACGTCGGTATTTTCATAAATCAATTCTTTTACATATATATTAGTTACGGTATAATTACCAGCTTTGGCATTTTGAAATTTATATATAATATATCCATTAATATTTCCGTTTTCATCATAACTTCCCACGATTCTATTATATGGGTCACTTGTTAAATTTCTTATTTCATCGCCGATTTTCATCATCATTCCGTGAGTTTTAGCAACTACTCTTTCATGGCATTTAAGAAGCATGTCAAACTCATTCTTTGCTACATATCTTAAATCGCTTTTCCCAGAATACAATGGCATCCTATTTGGCGGTAACCTGTATTGGTTCATCTTTGAACCTATTCCATATCCCATTTTTTTATAAAAATCCGGGCGAAAAGGTAATAGTGCTCCGATAGGGATTCCCTTATCTCTATAGGTTTTTTCATAGAATTCGACCATTGCCTTAGCTGCTTTTTCTTTTTTATGCATCAGGTGAACACCTAAAAATCCGAGACCGGAAGCAGGAACTATTTTCCCGAAACAATTCATTTTAAAATCAAATAAACGCATTACCGCAATTAACTTTTCATCTTCGAACATTCCGTAAAAAGTTACTGCTGAGTCATTGTTCATGATGTATGCTACTGTTTCTTTGTATTTATTCATAGCTTCTTCCGTAAAGTCTTTAAAACTGGGATATGCGTTAAAAGCAATATCCGTATATGCATCAATATGTGTTTCATTTAATTTACGAATTTCTCTCATTGTTATTTCCTCCGTGTTCATTTAAAAATATAAAATGCCTTATTTATTTGGGTTCTGATAGATTCCTTTACAGCGAATGAGTTCAATTAGATTATACCAAAAATATCGGTTCTATGTTGCTTTATTTTTAAATAACATTGAGTTTTTGAGATTTGTATATATGAAGTTTTAGCTAATAATTTAATTAAGGAGATACGATATGGGTTCGACTTAATATATAAGAATATAAAAAGTATTAATTGATATGTTGGGGTTACAAAGAGACTATTTACTTTAAACTATTTAGTTCGTTATAAAATAATTTCTATTCTTGGAAGATTTTATATTTTTCAAGAATAGAATAGTTAATTTTGTCATGTTAAATAATTAAAAAATAATAAAAAAAATATTAAATTTAAAAAATATAAATGCTACAATATATTTATTACAATATATTAAAAAGATCATTTATTATTTATATAAACGGGAGGTAGTTAAGAAAAATGAATAAACATATGCTGAAAGATATGATAGATGTGGCAAGGGGAGACAAAAAAGCTTCTTTGGTCTTAAAAAACTGTAATGTTATTAATGTTTTTACTAATGAAATAATTCAAGGAGATATAGCTATATGGAACGATAAAATTGTAGGAATAGGAAAATATTTCGGAGAAGTGGAAATGGATTTGACGGGAACTTATATTGCTCCCGGATTTATAGACGGGCATGTCCATATTGAATCATCAATGGTAAGTCCCAGTCAATTTGCGAAGGCAGTCGTTCCCTGCGGAACGACTACAGTAATAGCAGATCCTCATGAGATTGGAAATGTAAAGGGACTAGACGGAATTAAATACATATTAAAGGATAGTGAAAATATTCCTTTAGATGTACAGATAATGCTTCCGAGTTGTGTTCCGGCAACTTCCTTTGAAAATTCAGGAGCCGTACTGAAAGCAGATGATTTGAAAAAGTTGATAAATGAAGACCGGGTGCTGGGATTAGGAGAATTGATGAATTATCCGGGAGTTATAAATGGAGACGATGATGTGTTGGATAAAATTCTCATGGCCGGAGACAAATTAATAGATGGTCATGGCCCGGTAATAGAAGGGAAAAAATTGAATGCCTATGCGGTTTCCGGAGTAAGGACAGATCATGAATGTACCACCATAAAAGAGATGGAAGATAGGCTGCGGGTAGGGATGTACATTCTTATAAGAGAAGGTTCTGCAACGAAAAATTTAAGGACTCTTATTGGAGAAGTTAATAAAAATAATATAAACAGATGTCTTTTCTGTACAGATGACAAGCACCCTGAAGATATTTTGGAAAACGGTCATATAGACAATAATATAAGGCTTGCAGTAAAAGAAGGTATAGAACCAATAGATGCAATAAAAATGGCTACCATTAATGCAGCCCAATGTTACAAACTTAAAGGGAAGGGGGCTATTGCTCCAGGCTATATAGCAGATCTCGTAGTAATTGATGATCTTAAGAGCTTAAATATATTAAAAGTGTTTAAGAAAGGTAAGCTAGTGGCAGAAAAGGGAGAACCTTTATTTGACGTTCAGCCGTCAGATATTCATAAAGTTGAAAATACGGTAAATATAAAGGATTTTACAATGGACAAATTGGAAATAAACCTTAAGTCAGATAAGGCAAATATTATAGAACTTCTTCCCCATAATGTAGTTACCAAAAAAGTAAAAGAAAAAGTAAATGTTGTAAACGGCAAATTTGTTTCAGATGGGAAGGATATCCTTAAGGTAGCTGTAATAGAAAGGCATAAAGGTACAGGGAATGTAGGATTGGGATTGGTGAAGAATTTTCAATTAAGAAATGGAGCAATTGCTTCTACCATAGCGCACGATTCTCACAATTTGATAGTTATAGGTGATAATGATGAAGACATGGCACAAGCAGTAGAAGAAATAAGGAGAATAGGGGGAGGATTGACTTTAGTATCGGAAAAGAAAATTCTTAAAAACCTTCCCCTGGAAATAGGAGGAATAATGTCAAAAAAGCCTTTAAAAGAGGTGAGTAAGGAACTTAAGGAAATGATTGAAATAGCTTATGAGAAACTTCACGTTAATAGGGATTTGGAACCCTTTATGACGTTGGCTTTTATAGCTCTTCCTGTTATTCCGGAAATTAAGGTTACGGATTTAGGGCTATTTGACGTAACTAATTTTAAATTCATAGATATTTCTTTGTAATATTAAAGAATGTATATGGACTATTTTACGCTTCAATTTTTTCCATGGTATTACATATAATATGATATAATTAAGTATGTAAATATCTGTTGGGGGCGAAGACTATGATATATTTTGATAATGCAGCAACGTCTTATCCAAAGCCTACAATTGTTTACAATAAAATGATGCAGGCAATGAGAGAATACGGAGCGAATCCGGGACGTTCAGGACATAAATTATCACTTCAAGCGGGAAGAGGTGTATATGAAACCAGAGAAATAATTTCTAAGCTGTTTAATATAAAAAATTCAATGAATGTAATATTTACTTCTAATTGTACGGAAAGCTTGAATATAGGAATAAAGGGTTTATTAGGGCGCGGAGATCATGCGATCACTACATCCATGGAACATAATTCAGTTTTAAGGCCCTTAAGAGCACTTCAAGATTTTGGGGTAGAAACTACTGTAATATATGGAGATAAAATGGGGCGGATTAACCCTGAAGATATTGAAAGGCGTATTAAAAAAAATACAAAACTTATAGTAACGACTCATATTTCTAATCTTACAGGAACTATCCTGCCTATAAAGAGTATTGGAGAAATCGCTAAAAAACACCACATTATTTATTTGGTAGATGCTGCACAGTCGGCAGGAGTATACAATATTGATGTAGAAAATATGAACATAGATTTACTTGCCTTCCCGGGACATAAGGGACTTTTGGGACCACAAGGGACAGGAGGGCTTTATATCAGAGATGGGATAAATCTTAAGGAACTAAAGGAAGGAGGAACGGGAAGTTTTTCAAATTCATTAATACAGCCGGATGTACTTCCAGATAAGTATGAAAGCGGAACTCTTAATGCTCCTGGGATAATTGGATTAGGTGAAGGTATAAAATATATTATGAATTATGGGATAGATAGGATTAGAAAGCATGAGGAAGAGCTAACGGAACATTTTATAGATGGGGTAACTAAGATTCCAGGTGTAAAGGTTTATGGTCCGGCAAATGTAAAAGAGCAGGGAGCGGTAGTTTCTTTGAATATCAGAGACGAGGATTCTTCAGAGGTAAGCTGTATCTTAGACGAGGAGTATGATATAGGGACGAGAGCGGGATTACACTGTGCACCTCTTGCTCATAAAACGATAGGAACTTTTAAGCAAGGAGTAATCAGATTTAGTTTTGGTATTTTTAATACTCATGAAGAAATTGAAATTGGAATAGATGCAATTAGGAACATATCAAGACAAATTTAGGAGAGGAGAACTATATGGAATTAATTAAAGATATTGTATCTTATTATAATATTGAAATAATATGCGGACTTATAATAAGTCTACTCGTCGTCATTATATTGTATATAATAGCGGAGTTTAGAATATCAAGAATTACAGATAAATATAACAATTTAGTGAAGAATGTAGATGGAGTAAATTTAGAAGAAATGATGAATGAATGTTTAAATGAAGTAAATGAAATAAAAATAGATAATGCAAGGTTAGAAAATAAATATGATGATTTGAATAAAAGGTTCAAATTTGCAATTCAGAAAATAGGGTTTATAAGATATAATGCCTTTCCTGATATGGGAAGTGAATTGAGTTTTTCAATAGCTCTTCTTGATAGTAATTTAAATGGAGTAATTATTACCAATATATATAGCAGGGATTACTCGAATTCATATGCAAAATCAGTAGAAGGAGGAAAATCAAAATATCCTCTTTCTGTTGAGGAAATGCAAGCCATAGACAGAGCTATAAGAGGAGAACAAAACATTAATGGATAGGTAGGATGATAATGGATAGCATACTTTTTATTATAAATCCCATAGCAGGGAATGGAAGAGCAAAAAGCTTGATTTCAATAATTAAGAGTACAATGGAAGAAAACAAAAAAAAATATGATATCAGCATAACACATGCTCCAAAAGAAGCAATAAAAATTGCTAAGGAAGGTATTTCTAAGGGGCATAAAATTATAGTTGCTGTAGGAGGAGACGGAACCATTAATGAAGTCGCTACGGGAATAATGAGAGGCGGAAAGGGAATTTTAGGAATTATTCCTGGGGGGACCGGAAATGATCTTGCGAGGACATTAAAAATTCCTGAAAACCCAAGAGAAGCCTTAAGGTTAATCCTAATAGGGAACTCAAAGAAAATTGATACATGCTTTGTAAATAATAATCTTTTTTTAAATATTGCAAGTATAGGCTTAGATTCCGAAGTAATTAAAAATATTTGGAAAATTAGGTCAAGAATAAATGGCAGGATATCTTATGTAATAGGCTTTATAAGAACTTTATTAAGTTATAAATATAAAATATTAGAAATTGAAATAGATAACATGCACTTAAATGAGGAAGTTATTCTTGCGGCAATTGGAAATGGAAAATATTATGGCGGAGGAATGAAAATTTGTCCTTCTGCTATAATAGAGGATGGTTATTTTAATGTTTGTGTTATAAGAAGAATAAATATTGTTAAGTTATTTTTGGTTTTTCCTTCAATTTTTTGGGGAGAGCATATAAAGTTTGGAAAATATGTTAATATTTATAAAGGAAAGGAAATAAAAATTAAGGGGTTAGAAAGATTATGGCTAAATATAGATGGAGAATTAAAGGAAATAGGTGAAGAGGCATCTTTTACCATCAACAATAAGGGATTAAATGTTGTTTGTGAATAAAAAATTTTTTAAAGAGAATAATATTGTAAAAACCTTTGGGAGGAATAGAAAATGGGGAAAAAGGTGGCAGTTCAAGACAGTTTAAATGAAATTAAGGACGAACTAAAACGCCGGGGATACAATATTATTTCTATGGAAGACGGAGTAGAGTCGGATGCTATAGTATATATGAATGAAGGAAATGAGACACCTTATATTGGAGATTATGATTATAATGATGAGCTCGATAGTTATAATAAAGGAGCAATACTTATAAATGCAAATAATAAATCTATAGACGAAATAGATAAGATAATTAAGAATAGAATTTACACTCCATTATTTTAAAATCGTTCTATTATTCAAACAAAATGACTAATTTTTAAAAAATTGGTCATTTTGTTTGATTTGAATAGCTCTGTTTACAGAATTGTCTTCTATAAAATGCTTATAGACTGCGAGGTGGATACTTCTGGTGATAATATCCGCCATAGTCATTACTAAGCTTAATCTGGTATTTTGGAGTACTACGTATTCCATAATTCCACCGATATTTACAACTCCGGTAATACTGATATCCCCTATGTTTGGAAGCTTTTTATTGACTCCCAGACCAGGCTTGAGGGACCCCTTTTTAATATTTATCATTCCTATTTTATCAAATCTTCCAAGAGATGCATCGATTGCTATTAAGAAAGGATTTTCAAAGTTATTTTTAATAAATTCAATTTTAGATTCGAGATTTTTTGCATGGATAGGCTCGTTTAAAGTTCCTAAAATATGAATATTCTTATACTTTGATAATATAGGCGTCAGCTTATGGCCTACCAAAGGTCCTAAAGAATCTCCTGTAGCTCTGTCTGTACCAATACAGACAAATAACAGTTCCTTGTAGTTATGACTATATTTTTCGGATAAATATTTTAATATGATATTACTAAAATCTCGTATTGCATAAGGAGAGTTTGAATTTATTTCCTGAGAATCTAATATGAAATTCATTTTTAACCTCCAGATCAGATATTTATTATATTTGTATTAAATTATTTCTAATAATAGAAGTATTACCATAAATACTTTTAGAAATACTGAGTAATTATCAATAATAAAAATTTTTGAAAATATAACTAAACAAATTATTTTAAAATTGAATTTTATAATGTAAATATTTGGTATGGTGAAAAAAGATTCTATCTAAGCATTGATATATTAAGATAAAATGAGATTTTTTTATAGGTTTC
>NZ_FMIF01000045.1:0-27488 GCF_900095615.1 Sporanaerobacter sp. PP17-6a
AAATTTATAGAGGAGGATTATAAATGAAATACAAATCTTTGCGTGAATGGATGGGCATATTAGAACAAAATGGAATCTTGAAACATATCACAAAAGAGGTTAATTTGGAATTTGAATTGGCTGCAGTAGGAAAGAAAGCCTGCGGTAAATATGCGCTCTGTTTTGATCATCCAATAGGGAAAAACTTGCCTTTGGGAAATAAAATTCCTGTAGTTACAGGTCTTACGGGGAATCGTAAGATGTTTGCTCAGGCCATGGGAGTAACAGTAGACAAAATGAGTGAACATTTTGCGGATGCACAATCTCATCCTATTCAACCAGTAATAGTGGACAGTAAAAGTGCACCGGTGAAAGAAGTTATCATAAAAGATGTAAATTTATACAACCTACCTATTCCGATTCACCACGAGAAGGATAACGGGCAGTATATTACTGCCGGAGTAGTAGTAGCAAAAAATCCTGTAACCGGAGAACGTAATGTTTCAATTCATCGCCTCCAGGTAAATGATAAGAACCATTTGGGTGTATTACTTTTACCACGTCATTTAATGGCTTTGCAACGTATGGCTGAGAAAGCTGGACAACCATTGGAAATTGCAATTTGTATCGGATTGGATCCGATTGTATTGCTTTCTTCTCAGGCTATTGTAGCAATGGGTTTTGATGAGTTTGGTATTGCCGGAGCTCTTTATGGAAAGCCAATAGAACTGGTAAAGGGAGAGACAGTGGATATAGAGTATCCTGCTCATGCGGAAATAGTATTAGAAGGTAAAATTTTACCTAATGTTCGTAAACCTGAAGGGCCTTTTGGAGAATATCCTAAGTATTATGGTCCACAAAAGAATCGTGAGGTCGTTGAACTTACATGTATGGTCAGCCGTAATAATCCAATTTTTCAGACTATAGTGCCTGCAACAGATGAACATACTATGCTTGGTGCTGTTGCCAGAGAAGGAGGTTTGTTAAAAATAATTCAACATTCCGTTCCTACAACTAAAGCAGTTCATTTAACGCCAGGGGGTACAGGCAGATACCATCTTGTGATACAGATAGATAAAAAGAATGCAGGCGAAGCTAAAAACGCAATTTTTGCTGCATTGGGTAGCAGTCAAGAAATTAAACATGTGGTTGTAGTTGATACTGATGTGGATATTTTTGATCCTGTAGATGTAAACTGGGCTATTGCAACACGTTGCCAGGCAGACAAAGATGTATTCATTATATCTGGGGCGTGCGGTAATAAACTAGATCCGTCTTCTAAGGATGGATTATCTGCTAAGATGGGTATTGATGCAACTATTCCAATGGCAGATAAAGCAACAAATAAATTTCATCGTATTCAGATTCCCGGTGAAAAGGAAATTGATTTAGACAGTTATTTGCTATAAAACATTTAGAAAATTATAAAAAAATTAGTCAAACAAATAATTTATTATTAAATTTAAAAAATTGATTGGAGGTCAAAAATTATGGATATGGCACTTATATCTCTACTTGCAGTTGTTTTTGTGTTCGTAGTCGGTGCGTTCAAGAAGAATCCTCTTCACTTGGGTATATTAGGACTGCTTATAGCTTATTTTATTGGTCGTATTGCTGGTATTCCCGATGTAGAAATTATGAAGTTTTTTCCTACAACACTGTTTGTGCGTCTGTTTGGAATTATGTTGTTTTTCGGCATTGCACGAGCTAACGGTTCCTTGGAACTGTTAGCGAAAAAAATGCTGAAAAAAACCGGAAAAAATATTAAACTTTTGCCATTTTTTATTTTTTTTACCGGTGTAATTATGGGTTCTATTGGGATAAACAGTTTAGCAGGTATGGCTATATTAAGCGGCATAGGTATTTCGTTGGCACTTGCTTCCGGCAGTAATCCATTGCTGTTTGGTATTGCTGGTGGTTATGGTATAGCAACTGGATGTTATAGCCCAATTAACGAGTTTACAGCCAACATTACTTCTGCATGTGAACAGGCAGGTCTTAGTGTAAATCTTTTTTCTATTTATATTTATGCCTTAATTGCTTTTACTGTGAGTTTTACTGTGATTTATTTTATTCTGGGTGGATACAAAATAAAGGGAGAACTGAAGAATGAAGTTTTAGAAGATTTTCCTCCCTTCACTAAACATCAGATTATTAGCATAGTTGGTATCATTGCCGTTTTGGCATTGGTTATATTTCTAAAAATTGATGTGGGCTGGGCTGGTGTTATTGTTGCTGTTGCATGCATTTTATTGGGTTGTTCTAAATCCAAGGACGCCATTAAGAATGTTCCTTTAGGTTCTTTATTGCTTATATGTGGGGTAGGAACACTGGTAAATTTAGTGTCCTCATTAAAAGGTTTTGAACTTATGAGTAACGGATTAGCCCAAATTATGAGTAATAATACTGTTGCTTCTTTTATGAGTTTGACATCAAGTATTATGGTATTAGGTGGTACCATATCCAGGTTATGTATTATTACTTTAATTCCTACTATACCTGGTATTATTAAATTAATTCCCGGTGCTTCCGTTCAACTTGCCGTGACTGCTACCGCAGTAGGAGCCTTTGCTTCAAGTTTAGGACCTTTATCTGCCAATGGTGCTTTGATTATGCAAAATTTAGGACAGCAGCTTGGAGAACAGGAAGCTTCGAAATATTTTACCAAGCAATTACTTATGGGCATTGTAGGAGGTATAGTTGTAGCATTAGTGGGATTAATTGCATCTCAATTGGGCATTTTCTAAGCACATAAATTATAATAGAAGTTGAGAAAGAAGGGTTCTGTTAATGAATTCAAAGAGAATTGTTGTAGCTATTACAGGTGCTTCGGGAGCTATCTTGGGAATTCGTCTTTTAGAAGAACTTAGCTGTAGAGAGATAGAAACTCACTTAGTACTTAGTAAATGGGCAGAACATACAATTGAATTGGAAACTGATTATACTATTGAACAGGTAAAAGCTTTAGCTGATGTATATCATCCCTCGGATGATTTGGCGGCATCAATTTCTAGCGGTTCATTTCATACTGATGGAATGGTTATTATCCCATGTAGTATGAAGACATTATCTGCTATTGCTTGCGGTTTTTCTTATAATTTGATTACCAGAGCGGCAGATGTGATGCTAAAAGAACATCGCCGTCTAATTATAGTACCTAGAGAAACACCATTATCAGTTATTCATTTACAAAATATGTATTCGCTTTCCAAGATGGGGGTTGTAATTCTTCCGCCATGTATAGGATTTTATACAAAACCAAAAACACTTTCTGATGTAATAAATCATCTGGTTGGGAAAATTTTAGACACATTGGAAATTGAGCATAACCTTTTTACACGCTGGAACGGAACTCATTAATGATTTAGTGGGTTATAGTTTGTGATGAAATAATAATAGTTATATGAAGGAAAGATTTTTTTGAGAGAAAAAGATGATTGAAGATAATGATTTTTGGTAAGATTTTATTTTGAAACAGGTATAACATAAGTTTTAGGGATGCAGGATCATGAATAGATAATAATAAATTCTGTATCCCTAAAATATGGGTAATGTTATAAAAATTAGTTAAAACTAAAAAAATCCAAGAGGAATACTTTCAAATATTGTTATACGAAAACTCCTGTGAGTACTTGACTTCTTTTGATAGAAATCCTATAGTTAAAGATTTTTAAAATTGAAAAACATGACAAAATCTGATATTCTATATTATATGAGGGAGTTGAACAGATGAAAGATTTAGAGCTGGCTGAAAAAATTATTGAAGAAAAAAATCTTACATTGGTTGTGGTAAAAGAAGGGAATATACTGTTTACGAGTGCCGACAGAGGGATAGAGCCTATATATACTGCTGTGACAAATTTCAAGGAAGGACTTGAAGGCTCCGGCGTTGCAGACAGAGTTACGGGCAGAGCCGCCGCAATTCTGTGTAGGTATGGAAAGATAGCGGAAATTCACACTGACCTTATTTCCGATGAAGCTATAAGAATTTTTAAAAACAGTGGTATTAAATATTTTTATGAAGAATATTCACCATATATTAAAAACAGGGATAAGACGGATATGTGTCCGGTAGAAAAGCTGGCTTACGGTATAGATAATCCCCAAGAACTGATTCAAAGAATATCGGAATTTATGGGAAGTATGAAAAGGGAGGTATGATATTGAAGATTGCTGTAATAGACGGAAAAGGCGGAGGCATAGGCTGTCAGGTAATAGAAAGACTGAAGTCTTTAAAAAACAGTGATATTGAAATCATTGCGTTGGGAACAAATTCCCAAGCTACGGCTAATATGCTGAAGGCCGGAGCAAATGACGGTGCTACCGGGGAAAATGCAATAGTTTGGATGAGCAACAAAGCAGATGTTATTATCGGACCTATGGCAATAATTGCAGCTAACTCCATGATGGGAGAAATAAGTCCGAAGATGGCGGAGGCTATTTCAGGCAGTAATGCAAAAAAACTTTTGTTGCCTATAAACAAATGTAATTTTGAAATAATAGGTCTTGAAAATTGTCAATTGAAACAGCTTTTTGATATATTAATAGAAAAAATAAAAATGATGTTGAAAAAATAAAACCACGAAGGTTTTTTCCTAGGAAGGAAACTTTCGTGGTTATTTTTTTAGGAGGGTTAGAATATGAAAAAATTTACTACAAGAGATTTAATTTTATCCGGTATATTGTTGGCATTGGGAATTATAATTCCGCTGATATTCCATGCTGTAGGAGGTATGGCGGGTTCTATGTTTTTACCTATGCATATACCGGTTTTAATAGGAGGATTTATGTTGCCGCCATTATTCGCTTTTTTATTGGGACTGATTACGCCTTTGCTAAATAGCATTTTCACGGGTATGCCGCCCATGTTTCCGATGGCCTTAATTATGATGTTTGAATTAGGAACTTATGGATTGGCAGCGGCTTTGGCCGTTAGAAAATTAAGACTTTCTTCCATACCGTCCCTTATTATTTCTATGATTTCAGGAAGGGTGATAGCAGGGATAATTGTATTTATACTGTCTTCGTTCTTCGGAGTGCAGATGAATGCCTTTACTTACGTTAAAGGAGCTGTAGTTACGGGACTTCCGGGGATAGTCATTCAATTGATACTTATACCTTCTTTGATGCAGGTTTTGGGGAAAAATTATAAAGTAGGTACAAATAATTAAAATACAATAAAATTGCCCCAAACCCGTTTGACTGGGTTCGGGGTAGCTTTTTATTTAAACCCTCTTTCATACTGCTTCGGATATTTCACGTCCGTATTATACCCGTGTTTATAAGCGTTAATCAATACCCAATAGGGGTTTCTCAGCAATTCCCTTCCGAGAGCTACCAAATCTGCTCTGTTATTTGAAAGTATATCCTCTACATGATCGTATTCCTTAATTAAACCTACAGCAATTGTCGGTATGCCGCATTCTTTTCTTATAGCTTCGGCATAGGAGACTTGATAACCGGGATAAGTCTTGATTTTTACGTCTTCCAATAATCCTCCCGAACTTACATGGACCATATCTATTTCACTTTTTACTGTATTGATTATTTTGATCATTTCTTTAATATCAATGCCGCCTTCTTTATAATCGTCGGCAGAGACTCTAAGAAGAATCGGCTTGTCTTTAGGCCAAACTTCTTTGACTGCGGCTATAATTTCTCTCAAAAACCTTGTTCTGTTTTCTAAACTGCCCCCATATTCATCGGTTCTTCTGTTAGAAAGAGGCGACAGAAATTCATGAATTAAATATCCGTGAGCTCCATGAATTTCTATCGTGTCAAATCCTGCTTTATCGGCTCTTTTTGCTCCGTCTCTGAAATTTTTTATTATCTCCTTTACTTCATCTATGGTTAACTCCTTTGGAATTTTATAATGGCTGCTGAAATTAATTGAAGAAGGGGCAACGGTATATTCTTCGTCCGCATCGCATTTTCTTCCTGCATGAGCCAATTGGACAGCTATTTTTGCACCGTATTCTTTACAGCCTTCAACTAATGATTTTAGCCCGGGTATATGTTCATCTTTCCATATTCCCAGATCATTACTGCTTATTTTTCCCCTCGGAACTACAGCCGTGGCTTCTACGATAATCAATCCAACGCCTCCGACAGCCCTTGATATATAATGAGTTTTGTGAAAATCCTTTACAAACCCATCATTATCCGAGGAATACATACACATGGGAGGCATTACTATTCTATTTTTTAAGTTCATTCCCTTTAAATCATACTCTTTAAAAATTTTCAAATATATCACCACCTTACTTTAATATATACCATTTTTTTATATGATATAATCAATGATGGAATTTATACGGAAGTATAGTTTATTTGATATATGGCGGATTATATGATAAGTTAAATATAAAGATTTTATAACAATAAATCAAATATTTTCCATAAAAGCGAGATCAACTTGATTGATTTAAGAAGAATAATAATCGATACTGTATGTTGAGGGGGACAAATTAATGATGGTAAATTCAATATTTAAAAAAAGATATCATTTGGAATTTGATGATGTGGATTTTATGAAAAAGTTAAAATTAAGTACTCTATTTTTGTTTTTTCAAGAGTCTGCAAATTTACATTCCGAAGAACTTGGTGTGGGACTTGACACTTTAGATAAGGAGTATAATGTGGCTTGGGTTTTGATTAGGCTTAAGGCTGATATAATAAAATATCCTCAATGGAATGATGAGATAATTATGGAAACTTGGCATCAGGAGCCTAAAAAATATGAGTTTGAAAGAGATTTTATTGTAAGAGATATTCATGGAAATATAATTATCAGAAGCATTTCCACTTGGGTAATAATTGATAAAACTACAAGAGAATTAAAGAAAAGCAGTTTAATCCCTTATAAACCTTCGCCTATAATTGCAAGGCGAGCTATTGAATGTAAATTGGGGAGATTAAAAGCAATTAAAGAGCGTGAGGTTATATATAAAAAAATCGTGGGATATAGTGATATTGATGTGAACGGGCATCTTAACAATTCAAAATATATTGACTTTATTATGGATTGTTTTTCCTTTGAAAATCATAAGAGATATAGAGTCAAATCCATTCAGATCAATTATATGAACGAAGCTCTGCCTGATGATGCCATTTTAATTTGCAAGGACGTTTCTAAATTTGATGAAAATATAATATATATGGAAGGAATCAGAGAAAAGAACAATGATATTGTATTTAGGGCGGATATAGAAATAGAAAAAAATATATAAAAATTTTTACCGAAATTATGATAAAATAATATTGTATGTGTTATATGTAAAGAATTTTAAATTTGTTTTTAGAGGTGAATCATGTTAAAAATAAATGACAGGATTCTTATGGATATAGCTAAAAGTTATGAGTCCTATATAAGAGGCAGACAATATTATGAAAGCGGAAGAGTATCCAATGTGAAATTTAATAAGGAGTGTACCCGATTCAAGGGAATCGTAAGGGGAAATGAGAACTATGAGGTTTCTGCTGTTTTTGACAGTATGGGAAATCTTTTATCCTCCAGTTGTACATGTCCTGCCTATGCTAAATATTCGGGTGACTGCAAACATATAATTGCCTTTTTACTTAAGATAAAAGAATTTGAATCGATGGGAGCCTTTGGAGAAAGAATTGATAAAAACAGTGCTAAAAATATAATAGAGTATTATAGAGATAAAGATGAAGAAGAAAAAGTTTCAGTAAATATAGAATGCGAATACGAATTCAATATGAAGCCATATCAAAAAGTAGGAGAGTCCTCATATCTGAATTTAAAAATTGGAGAAGATAGGTTATATGTAGTTAAAAATATAAAGGGTTTTCTTCGAAGTTTAGAGACCGGAGAAGATATAAATTTTGGAAAAAATTTTAAATTTTCTCCTCAAATTCATAAATTCAAAGATGAAGATATGGGAATTATCAACTTCTTAAGGCTCCTATATGAAAATTATGAAATAAATTATTCTGAATATGGCTTTAAGAAAGAAAATATTTTTAGAAATCAAAAAGTTCTTCTTACTCCCATAGCCTTAAAAAGTTTTTTTAGTCTGATGAATGGGCAAAAATTCAATGCTGATATAATGGGAAGAAAATATGAGAATATAACAATAATGGAAGATGATTTGCTTTTTAACATAAAGATTAAGGGCAAAAATTCAGATTTAATAATCGATATTAATTCCGAGGAAGACACTTTCCCTCTTACTTCCGATGGTGAATATTTTTTTCATAGAAATCAAATATATAGAATTTCCCAAGAACAAAAAGAAAGTATTATCCCTTTATACAACGAGATAATGCATAGTAAAAATGGAATTTTGAGAATACCGGAACAATATAAGGAGGACTTCATTTCGGAAGTCTTGCCTAATATTAAAAATAAAGTTAATTTAGACATAGACAAAAAGGTAGAAGATGCAATATATAGTCCTGAATTCAAATGTGATATTTATTTTGACAGACAGGACGAGGTAATCTTAGGCAAAGTAAGTTTTATATATGAAGACATAATTATAAATCCTTTCAGTTCAAGGATGGATGTTTCTGTAAATAAGGAAAGAATATTGCTTAGGGACAGAGAAAAAGAAAAACATATTTTTAAATTGTTGGAAGAAGGAGACTTTAAAGTTATAGATGGAGGAATATACATAGACAAGGAAGAAAAAATATTTGATTTTATATATGAAGTTATTCCAAAATTACAGGAATGTTGTAATATATATTATTCGGAAAGTTTTAAAGGTTTAAGTATTAAGAATTCCTCATATTTCTCGGGAGGAATAAAACTTAATAAAAAATTAAACATGTTGGAATTTAATTTTGAAATAGATGGGATTGATTCTAAAGAATTAGAACAGGTGTTTAAATCCATAAAGGAAAAGAAAAAATATTTTAGATTAAAAGACGGTTCATTTTTGCCTCTCGACAACAAGGAACTTATGGATGTCAGGAATATAGCAGAATATTTCGGCACTGACAAAAGAAAGTTTAAAAATGGGACCATGACTATACATCGATTTAATTCAATTTGTCTAAATAATTTTTTGAAGGAAAAGGGATTAAATTTTGTAAAAGAGGATGATAATTTCAAGAAACTTGTTCAAGATATAAATGAACCGAATGACATAGAATATGAAATACCGGCGGAACTAAAAGGCATTCTCAGAGATTATCAGAAATTTGGATTCAAGTGGTTAAAAACTTTATCAAAGTATGGATTCGGAGGGATATTGGCAGACGATATGGGGCTTGGAAAAACCCTTCAAATTATTACGTTTTTACTTTCGGAAAAGAGGGAAAAGGGCCCTATGCCTTCTCTTATAATAGCACCCACGTCTTTAGTGTATAACTGGGAAGAAGAAGTACGCAAATTTACATCGGATCTCAAGGTACTGATAATTGTAGGAAACAAACCGGGAAGAAAGGAATTGATTAAAAGCTTAGGAGATTATGATATGGTTATAACATCTTATCCTCTTATCAGAAGGGATATAGATCTTTATCAAAAATTTGAATTCAGGTGTTGTATATTAGATGAAGCACAGCATATAAAAAATTATCGTTCATTAAATGCAAATTCGGTAAAAAAAATAAAGGCAAATAATTATTTTGCCCTGACAGGAACTCCTATGGAAAATTCGTTAATAGAATTGTGGTCTATTTTTGATTTTTTAATGCCCGGATATTTATTGTCCAACAGAAAATTTTTAGAAAAATATGAAAAACCTATTGTTAAGGGACAAGATGAAAGAACCCTTGATGACTTAAACAATCGTATAAAACCTTTTATTCTCAGAAGGCTTAAAAAAGACGTATTAAAGGAGTTACCAGATAAAATAGAGCAAAGAATAGTCGTGGATATGACAAAAGAACAGAAAAAAATATATCTTGCTTATCTGAAATCAATTAGAGGGGAAATAGAAAAGGAAATAAAGGATAAAGGATTTAATAAAAGTCAGATTAAAATTTTAGCAGGACTTACAAGATTGAGACAGATATGCTGTCATCCGGCAATATTCATTGAAAATTACACAGGGGAAAGCGGAAAGCTAAATTCTCTTGAGGAAATACTAAAGGATGCTATAGACGGAGGTAGGAGAATTCTTTTGTTTTCTCAGTTTACTACTATGCTTGGAATTATAAAGACCATGTTGGAAAAAAACAACATATCCTATATGTATCTTGATGGTTCTGTAATTCCGCAGGAAAGGGGAAATTTAGTCAGAGAATTTAATGAAGGCGTGGGAAAGGTGTTTTTAATATCGCTAAAAGCCGGAGGAACAGGATTAAATCTAATCGGAGCCGATATGGTAATACATTTTGATCCCTGGTGGAATCCTGCTGTGGAAGAACAAGCTACGGATAGGGCTTACAGAATAGGACAGAAGAATACGGTTCAGGTTATAAAGTTGGTGACTAAGGGGACTATTAAAGAAAAGATATTTAAGCTTCAGGAAAGAAAAAAGGAAATAATAGACAAAGTAATAGTAGAAGGAGAAACCCTTATATCCAAGATGAGCCAAGATGAAATAAGTTATTTATTTGAATCATAAATCAAAAAATATATCTGAACATAATTTAAAATATCTTTATTTTTGTTGATTATAATGGTAATATAAATATGTAGTTTAATTATATTGTTTACTCAATAATATTTATTATAAAAAATTTAAAAAAATTGTTTATATTATATTTTATAGGGAATATAATTAAAGGCTTGTTTTTATTTTTGAAGGAAGGATGATGATGTTGAAGAATACTTATGAAAGTCCTTTTAATACGAGATATGCAAGTAAGGAAATGCAATATTTGTTTTCGCCGGATATGAAGTTTAAAACGTGGAGGAGGCTGTGGATTGCGTTAGCTAAGGCTGAGAAGGAGTTGGGGCTTAATATCACGGAAGAACAGATAGATGAGATGATAAGTCACAAAGATGACATAAACTATAAGGAAGCGGAAGAAAGGGAGAGAGAAGTACGCCATGACGTAATGGCCCATGTATATGCTTACGGACTTCAATGCCCTAAGGCAAAGCCCATTATACATCTGGGAGCAACTTCCTGTTATGTAGGAGATAATACTGATATAATTATAATGGTGGAAGCACTGAAGCTTATTCGCAAAAAAGTAATAAATGCAATAAATTCACTGTCTAAATTTGCTTATAAATATAGAGAAATGCCTACTTTGGCTTTTACTCATTTTCAACCTGCCCAGCTTACTACGGTAGGGAAAAGAGCGACCTTATGGATTCAGGATTTACTTCTTGACTTGGAGGATATTGATTACCAGTTATCAAAAACAAAACTTCTTGGCTGTAAAGGAACTACCGGCACTCAAGCAAGTTTTTTGGAACTGTTTGAAGGAGACCAGGAAAAAGTTAAAAAGCTTGACATGATGATTGCAAAGCAGATGGGGTTTGAGAAAGTATTTCCCGTCTCAGGGCAGACTTATACCAGAAAGTTAGACAGCCAATTTTTGAATATTCTCAGCGGAATAGCTCAAAGTGCGTATAAATTCAGCAATGATATTCGTCTCCTTCAGCATTTGAAGGAAATAGAAGAGCCCTTTGAAAAGCATCAAATCGGTTCTTCAGCTATGGCGTATAAGAGAAACCCAATGCGTTGTGAAAGGATATCTTCGTTATCAAGATATGTAATAGTTAATGCTTTAAACCCTGCCATAACGGCAAGTACTCAATGGTTTGAAAGAACATTGGATGATTCGGCAAACAGACGTATAAGTATTTCGGAAGGATTTTTAGCTGTGGATTCAATTCTTAATATATATATGAATGTAGCTGATGGCCTTGTAGTATATCCTAAGGTAATTGAACAAAGAATAAAGCAGGAGCTTCCCTTTATGGCTACTGAAAATATAATGATGGATGCAGTTAAAAGGGGAGGAGACAGGCAAGAGCTTCACGAGCACATAAGGGTTCATTCTATGGCTGCATCAAGAACTGTAAAGATTGAGGGCAAGCCCAATGATTTAATAGAGAGGATTGCTAAAGACAAAATGTTTGGCTTAACTAAGGAAGAAATTATGAGTATTATGGAACCTAAAAATTTTATCGGCAGATCTAAAGAACAGGTAGAAGAGTTTTTAGAAAAATATATAAATCCTGTTATTGAGAAAAATAAAGATATACTAAACATGAAATCAGAGTTAACTGTATAAACTAATCTTAAAATATTTAATACGGAATTAAAACTTAAATATTTATCATATAATGATTTTGTTAACTATTTAAGTTAAAGAATAAAACAGAGGTGAATGTTTATGGTAAAAGCTATAGTTGGAGCAAATTGGGGTGATGAGGGGAAAGGTAAAATTACCGACATGTTTGCAAAGGAATCCGATATAGTTATCAGATTTCAAGGTGGAAGTAATGCAGGTCATACCATAGTAAATGAACATGGCAAATTTGCTCTCCATCAGTTACCCTCAGGAGTATTTTTCGATCATGTTACCAATATAATCGGCAATGGAGTTGCTCTTAATATACCGAACTTAATGAAGGAAATTAAGCAGATTGAAGAAAAGGGAGTTAAAAAACCTAAAATACTTGTTTCAGATCGTACCCAGATATTGATGTCCTACCATATTTTATTTGATAAATATGAGGAAGAAAGGCTTTCAAAAAAACAATTTGGTTCTACTAAATCGGGAATTGCACCATTTTATTCTGATAAATATTATAAAAGGGGTCTTCAAATAAACGATTTGTTCTATGAAGATTCGTTGAGAGAAAAAGTTGAGGAAATTTGCACCATAAAAAATGTAACATTAAAGTACTTATATAATAAGCCTGAGTTAGATCCTGATGAGTTAATGAAGGAATTAATGGAATATAAAAGGGAAATAGAACCTTATGTTGCCAATACTTTTGAATTCATTCACAAGGCTTTAGATGAAGATAAAAAGATACTTTTAGAGGGACAATTGGGGGCATTGAAAGACCCTGATTTTGGAATATATCCCTATGTAACTTCTTCTTCCACTTTAGCAGGGTTTGGCACAGTAGGAGCAGGAATTCCTCCTTATAAAATAACAGATGTAATATCTGTTGTTAAAGCTTATTCAAGCGCGGTAGGAGCAGGTCCCTTTGTAACCGAGATATTCGGAGAAGAAGGGGACGAACTGAGAAGAAGAGGAGGAGACGGAGGAGAATACGGGGCAACTACAGGAAGGCCCAGAAGGGTAGGCTGGCTTGATATGGTTGCCACAAGATACGGCTGTAAAGCACAAGGGGCTACGGAAATTGCATTTACGGTATTGGATGTATTAGGGTATTTGGACACTATTCCTGTTTGTGTGGCCTACGAAATAGACGGGAAAGAAACAAAGGAGTTTCCCACTAATGCCCAACTTGAAAAGGCCAAACCGGTATTTAAATATTTCCCCGGATGGAAATCAGATATCAGGGGAATTAAGGAATATAAGGATTTACCTCAAAACGCTAAGAATTATATAAAATTTGTAGAAGAATATATAAATGTCCCCATTAAATTAATATCAAACGGTCCGAGAAGAGACGATATAATCCGTCTGTAATGAAATAAAGTTTTTTAATGAAAGCTGTCTGAAAAATTCAGGCAGCTTTCAATGTTTAGAGAGCAGCCCTTTTTTATTTGAAAAAACTGCTGTGAATATTGGTATAGACCATTCTGTTATTTATTCTTTCGCTTTTCATCAGATCTATATGATTTAAAGTAAATTTTATTGGAGGAAAGTTCAAAGCTTTTTTTAGGTCATTAAAGTCTTCTTTGAATACTACTCTTCTTCCCAAGGTCAAATGAGGAGAATACCTCCGCTTTTCCATCTCGAAACCCTTATCCGAAAGATTTTTTGAAAGATTTTTGTGAATTAAATTTAAATTTTCGTTGTCATTAATTCCTAACCAAAGTATCAATCCGTCATTTCTTTTAAAGTTTCCGATATCTTCGATAATTATGGGGAAAGAAGAAATATTTTTAACAGAATCATCCATAGAGATTTTTATTGTTTCTATTTTTGAATTTTCAACTTCTCCTAAGAATATCACGGTTAAGTGAATGTTATCTTTGAGTGAAAAACTTCCTCTTTCTGAAAACTGTTTCAATTTATCGGAAATATGAAAAAGCTCATCTTTTATTTCTTCACTGAAATTAACGGCTATGAATAATCTCATAATATCCTCCTTCCGATTTAATATATAATATTTTATATCATTAAACAAATTTAATCAAAATAAATAATATTGTATTAAATTAAAAAGGGTGTATAATATAATTAGTCGGCTGATAATTAACCGGCTAATTATTTTTTAGCGCTTTAATTCAAAACTTTTGGGGATTGGAGGTGTAATTTTTGGATGAGGATAAATTGGAACTTATTAGTCTGAAGAGAAAGATTAAATGTCTTCACAGGGCTAATATGCAGGTAGTTTTAAAAAGATACGGATTATACGAAGGTCAACCTCTTACTCTTATTCATCTAAAAAAGAAAGGGGAATGTACCCAAAGAGATCTGGCGGAATTTTTGAATGTCAGCAATGCTACCATTGCGGTTTCATTGAAACGGTTGGAAAAATCGGGACTGATAAAAAAAACTCCCGACAAAAAGGATCTAAGATACAATAATATAAGTTTGACAGAAAAAGGCAGAGAAATGGTCGATAAATGTGAAGACGCTTTTAAGAATGTGGATATCCACATGTTCGATGGGTTTAGTGATGAAGAAATAAAAAATCTAAAAATGTATTATGCAAGAATTATAGACAATCTGGAGAAATTTAAATTTTCTAATAAAGGAGGTAATGCCGATGATTAAAAAGCTTTTCTCATTTTTTGACGGATATAAAAAATATGCGGCTTTAGCAATATCATTTATGATCATTGATGTAATGGGAGAAATTATTCAACCTATGCTTATGTCCGATATAGTTGATATAGGAATAAAAAATAGGGATTTAAATTATATATTCAAAATAGGAGGCCTAATGCTTATAATGGCATTGATTGCCATTATAGGAGGTATTATAAATGTATATTTTGGATCAAAAGCAGGGGTAGGTTTTGCAACTAATATTAGAAAAGGCGTTTTTCATAAAATCCAAGAGTTTTCGTTTTCAAATATTGATAAGTTTAAAAGTGCATCTTTGGTTACAAGACTTACGAACGATGTAACTTTAATTCAACAGGTGACGATAATGGGGCTGAGGATTCTTGTAAAAGCACCGCTTATGCTTATATTCGGAGCAATTATGGCTTTTAAAATAAATTCGGAATTGGCTTTGGTAGTAGCTGTTGCAATACCGATTTTGGGAACGTGTGTATTTGTAATACTTAAAAAATCCTTTCCTTTTTTCGTAAATATGCAGAAAAGATTGGATAGGGTAAATGGAAATATTCAGGAGAATTTAACAAATATAAGAGTTGTAAAATCCTTTGTCAGAGAAGATTTTGAGAGAAACAAATTTGAAGAATCCAGCGATGCGCTTATGAATAATGCTATGAGAGCTCTTCATATTGTCATCTGGGATAGACCTCTGATGATTGTCGTTATGAGGTCTTCTATTATGGCACTTCTTTGGTTCGGAGGAAATAAAATATTGCAGGGTTCCCTTCAAGTAGGAGAACTTATGTCATTTATAAGTTACATCACTCAGATTTTATTCTCCCTTCTTCTTCTCGGCATGGTTATAACCCAGGCTTCAAGAGCAAGTGCCTCAGCAAACCGTATAATTGAGGTATTGGATACGGAGATTGATATTAAAGACAAAGAAAAGGCGGAAGAAAGAGAAGTCAAGGAAGGAACCATCGAATTTAAAAACGTATTTTTTAAATATAAAGATGAAAATGCCGATTACGCTTTAAAGGATATCTCTTTTAAAGTTGAAAAAGGAGAGATAATAGGGATAGTCGGTTCAACCGGTTCCGGAAAAACTTCTTTAGTTCAGCTTATTCCAAGGCTTTATGATGCCACGAAAGGGAGTGTGCTTGTTGACGGAGTAGATGTAAGGGATTACAGATTAAACGACTTAAGAAAATCCATCGGGTTTGTTCTTCAAAAAAATGTATTGTTTTCAGGTACTATAAAAGATAATTTGAAGTGGGGAAATACTCGGGCTAAAACTGAGGAGATAGTTAGAGCTGCTAAAAGCGCTCAGGCCCATGATTTTATAATGGGATTTTCTAAGGGGTATGAAACCGAATTGGGACAAGAAGGAGTTAATATATCCGGAGGTCAGAAGCAAAGGCTGAGTATAGCCAGAGCAATGCTTAAAAATCTTAAGATATTGATATTAGATGATTCTACTAGTGCCGTCGACGTTAAAACCGAGGCTAAAATAAAAATGGCCTTTCGTAGGGAGCTTAAAGGAATAACTACATTTATAATTGCTCAGAGAATAAGCTCAATCCAGGATGCAGACAGAATTATTGTATTAGACGAAGGCAGAATAGCGGCTGTAGGTACCCATGAAGAACTTTTACAAAATAATAAAGAATATCAGGAAATATATTATTCTCAAAACGGAAATGAGGTGAGTGCATAATGGAAAGAAGAAAGCCCAAAAATACAAGCAGTACTTCCAAAAAATTATGGAGATATTTAAAAAAATCTAAAATTTCGTTATTCTTTGCCATATTTTTTGTTTTTATAAATTGTGTTTCTAACATCGGAGGTTCATATCTATTAAGACCTATAATAAATAATTATATTATTCCCGGGGATATTCAAGGTATGCTCAGGGGAATGACAGCCCTTCTTTTTATATATATTGCCGAAGTGTCATCCCAATATATTCAATCAAGGTTAATGGTGGATGTGGCTCAAAGGACTGTAAATACACTTAGAAAAGATCTTTTTTCCAAGATGCAGGATCTTCCCTTAAGATTTTTTGATACTAAAAATCACGGAGAAATCATGAGCAGATTTACAAATGATATGGATAATATAAGTGAGTCTTTAAATTTTAGTTTGACCCAAATTTTTTCGAGCATAATAATTGTAGTAGGAATAATTACTATAATGCTCATAATAAATCCCCTTATGACTTTGATAACCGTTGTTATAATTCCTTTGATGACAGTACTGGCAAGATATATTCTTCATAACAGCAGGAAATATTTTTCGGCTCAACAGGCCGTTATGGGAGAAATAAACGGATATGCTGAGGAAATAATTACGGGACAAAAAGTAGTGAAAGTTTTTTCTTTTGAACGAAATGTAGAAGAGGAATTTGAAAGATTGAATACAAAGCTTCAGGAAAAGGCAACTAAGGCCCAGTTTTATTCAGCCCTCATGATTCCCATAATGGTAAATATCAACACTATTAATTATGCTTTGACTGCTTGCATAGGCGGAATATTGGCTATCAGGGGAAGTCTTGATATCGGGGGGCTTATGGTATTTTTGCAGTATTCACGAATGCTGGGAAGGCCAATTAACGAAATGACCAATCAAATTAACGCTATTCAATCAGCTCTTGCAGGTGCTGAACGTATATTTGAGATTATGGAAACCAAGCCTGAAAAAGAAGACGAATCAGACTCAATGGAGCTTAAAAATATAAAGGGAGATGTGAGATTTAATAACGTAACCTTTGGATATAACCCCGATAAAATAGTACTTAAAAATATTTCTATTTATGCAAAGCCTGGGCAGAAAATTGCGTTGGTAGGTTCTACGGGAGCAGGGAAGACTACAATTACAAACCTTTTAACAAGGTTTTATGATATAGATGAAGGAAGTATAACCATAGACGGAATCGATATCAGAAAAATAAAGAAAGAGAACCTAAGGAAATCCCTTGCCATGGTTTTACAAGATACTCATTTGTTTACGGGAACGATTATAGACAACATAAGATACGGAAAACTGGAAGCTACTGACGAAGAAGTAATAAAAGCGGCTAAGTTAGCCGGAGCAGACTCTTTTATCAGAAGACTTTCCAATGGATATAATACTGTAATAGATGGAGACGGAAACAATTTAAGTCAAGGACAAAGACAATTGTTGAATATTGCCAGGGCAGCCGTAGCGGACCCGCCCATACTGATTTTAGACGAGGCCACCAGTTCCATAGATACCAGAACAGAAAAATATATTGAGGAAGGAATGGATAGGTTAATGGAAGGGAGGACAAATTTCATCATTGCCCATAGATTATCGACGGTAAGAAATGCTGATGCTATAATGGTTATTGAAAATGGAGAAATTATTGAAAGAGGAAACCATGAAGAACTGTTGAAACAAAGAGGAAGATACTACGATTTGTGCACGGGAGCTTTTGAGTTAGAATAGAATTTATTTTATATGATTTATAATAAAGAATATGAAATCTGGGTATAAGATGATATAATATAGAGGAAGTTTTATGGTAAAAATTAAGGAGAGTTATAGATGCTTATAGAAAAATTATATGAAAATAACGAACTTAAACCTTATGAACTTAAAGAATTGATTGAAGAAAACAGTGCGGAACCAAGCCCGAAGTTATTGAATGCTGCTTTATCGGTAAGAAAGAAATACTATGGAAATGGTATATATTTCAGAGGGCTGATTGAGTTCAGCAATTATTGTAAAAATGATTGCTACTATTGCGGAATAAGAAGGGGTAATGTTCATGCTCACAGATACAGGCTTACAAAAGAGGAAATTTTAAAATGCTGCCGAAATGGCTATAGATTGGGATTTAGAACATTTGTACTTCAAAGCGGAGAGGATATGTATTATACGGATGAGATAATGACGGATATAATAAGTTCAATCAGGAGAGAATTTCCCGACTGTGCCATTACCCTTTCTGTGGGGGAGAAATCCTATGAAACATATGAAAGATATTTTCAGGCAGGTGCTGACAGATACCTCCTAAGACATGAAACGGCAAATGAAGAACATTACAGAAAACTCCATCCTAAGGAATTGAGTCTCAAAAACAGAAAACAATGCTTATATAACTTAAAAGAGATAGGTTTTCAGATAGGAGCCGGATTTATGGTAGGCTCTCCTTATCAGACCACGGATAATTTGGTGGAGGATCTGTTATTTCTAAAAGAACTCAATCCTCATATGGTAGGAATAGGCCCTTTTGTTCCGAGTAAGGATACAATATTTGCTCATGAAAAAAAGGGAACTTTGAATATGACCGTCGCTTTAATAGCTATAATAAGGCTTCTTCTTCCGAAAGCCCTCATACCTTCAACAACAGCCTTGGGAACAATTCATCCTTTGGGAAGGGAAAAAGGGTTTAAGGCAGGAGCAAATGTTGTAATGCCTAATCTTTCTCCGGTAGGAGTGAGAAGGGATTATTCCCTATATGATAATAAAATATGTACAGGAGAAGAAGCAGCAGAATGCAGATATTGTTTGGACAACAGGATAAAGGTTGCGGGATTTGTCCCGGATTTTTCGAGAGGAGATTATTATGGTATGAAAAGTGTTCATGCCTTATAATATGAACCATATAGAAAAATTTTTATAAATAAGTTGAAATATGGAGTATTTTATGTTAAGATAAATTTACAATTATATATTTAGTGTATATTTAAGTCCTTTAAATGATCCTGGGAGGTTGTAAGGCGAAAGCGAATGTCTTGATTTATAGGGATCAAGATATTTTTTTATCTTAATAGAAGAAAGGTGGAATTCGGGTGAATTTAAAGGCAATAATAATGGATGATGTTAAAATGAGGAAATCCATAGTCAGGATTTCTCATGAGATAATAGAAAGAAATAATGATTTGAGCAATATAATGCTTGTGGGAATAAAAAGAAGAGGCATACCTATAGCTGAAAGAATTTCTGAAAATATAAAAAAATTTGAAGAAATAGATGTTCCTGTATACAAGTTGGATATATCCTTATATAGAGATGATTTATCGGAATTAGCCGATTTTCCCATAGTTAAGGATAGTAAAATAGAGGCAAGTGTTGAGAAGAAAAATGTAATATTGGTAGACGATGTGATTTATACCGGAAGGACTGTAAGGGCAGCTATAGAAGCCATATTTGATAACGGAAGACCAGACAGAATTCAATTGGCCGTTTTGATAGACAGAGGGCATAGGGAAATTCCTGTGAGGCCGGACTATGTAGGAAAAAATATACCTACTTCTCAAAATGAAATTGTTTCCGTAGAAGTCAATGAAATAGACGGAGTTGATTCAGCTAAAATCCTTGTACATCCTTTATATAAATAATACAAAGGTTAATTGCGAACTTCTTATATTATTTAAAAGTTTGTACAAGGTTTTTTTCATAAATTCGGGTAAATTCCTTAAATGGGTTTAAAAAAGTTGAAATGGTTGGAAAGACTGGGTTTGAGATATTTTTTCGGATTAACATTTATTAGAAGGACATAATCATTGTTAAAAAGATGACGAAATCTGAAATAATTATTGGTATAAATTTAACATATCGATGTAGATAGTCGAATTTTGACTTAAATAGAGGTTTAAGCATATTTCTTAAATAGAAATATGCTTATTTTTTTGTTAAAATATAAATGCAATTAACCTTTGAATATTAATATATAAAGGAGGAATAGTTTTGGATAAGGAAACAGATTATTTACAAGAGAAAGAGAAAATGTTTACCCCAATCTTGGCAGTCGAAGAAGCGTCAAGATGTCTTTTATGTTATGATGCTCCTTGTACAAATGCTTGCCCAGCTGGGACAGACCCCGCAAAGTTCATCCGTTCTTTGCGTTTCAGAAACTTTAAGGGGGCAGCATCAACTATCAGAGAAAATAATGTTCTCGGAGGAATATGCGCCAGAGTATGTCCTACAGATAAATATTGTGAAGGTGCCTGTAGCAGATGCGGTATAGATAAACCTATACAGATTGGAAAACTTCAGCGCTATTTGACAGATTATGAACAAATGACAGGGATTAAATCCCTGGAGGCTGTAAAGGCCACAAAGGATAAAGTAGCAATCATAGGTTCAGGCCCCAGCGGACTTTCCGCGGCAGCTAAATTAGCTTTGACAGGATATAAGGTAACTGTATTTGAAGCAAGAGAACAACTCGGAGGTTGGCTGACATACGGAATTCCGGAGAACAGACTGCCTCAGCAAATTGTAGAAAATGAAATACAATATGTTAAGGATTTGGGAGTTGAATTTAAAACTAATTGTAAAGTAGGAAAGGATATTAAAATAGAGGACCTTAAAAAAGACGGGTTTAGAGCATTTCTGTTAGCGACAGGAATGCAAAAAGGTAAAGGTGTTAATATAAAAGGAAACGATTTGAAAGGTGTTATAAACGGAGTGGATTTTTTGGCCAAAGCCAAAACATCCAGAGGAAATATTGAAGTAGGAAAGAAAGTTGTAGTTATAGGCGGAGGAGACGTTGCCATGGATTGTGCTTCTACGGCTAAACTTTTAGGGGCAGAAGATGTAAAAGTAGTTTACAGAAGAAATATGGAAAAGATGCCTGCCGACAGAAAAGAATTAGCATATATTCAAGAACTTAACATACCTGTTTTTACCGGATTTAAACCTGCAGAAATAGTCGGTGAAAATGGAAGGGTTTCTAAATTTAAAGCAGTAGGTATGTTTGATAATTCAGAACTTAATCTTGATGCCGATATGGTCATATTCGCAGTAGGACAAGAGCCGGAAAAGAATATAGTGTCTGCTGATGTTAATGAAAAGGGAATATTTAAAACATCTAAATATATGACCAATGTAGACGGAATATTTGCCTCGGGAGATATTGCCGAAGGAGATAAAACAGTGGTATATGCGGTAAAAGAAGGCAAAGAGGCAGCAGATTCAATAATTAAATACTTAACAAGCAAGAAAGAAGGTGTAAGATAATGAAAAAGAAAGATCTTTCTATAGAATTTTGCGGAGTAAAATGTGAAAATCCATTTTTCTTATCATCATCACCAGTGGGCAATTGTTATGAAATGTGTGCTAAGGCTTTAGATACCGGCTGGGGCGGTGTTGTATTCAAAACTGTAGGATTCTTTATAGCAAATGAAGTTTCACCCCGTTTTGATAACTTAAGAAAAGAAAGTACACCCTTTATAGGGTTTAAAAATATGGAACAAATAGCAGAGCATCCTTTGGAAGAAAACCTTGAAGCTATAAGAAGAATAAAAAAGGATTATCCCAATAAAGTATTGATAGCTTCCATAATGGGACAAAATGAAGAAGAATGGGAGAAACTTGCAAAACTTGTTACTGAGGCGGGAGCGGATATAATTGAATGTAATTTTTCATGCCCTCAGATGACGAGCCATGCAATGGGTTCAGATGTAGGCCAGAATCCGGAACTGGTAAAGAAATATTGCCAGGCCGTAAGACGGGGAACCTCTCTTCCGTTTCTTGCTAAAATGACTCCGAATATAGGCAATATGTCATTACCTGCAATAGCTTCAATTGAAGGAGGAGCAACAGGAATATCGGCAATCAATACGGTTAAGAGTATAACAGGAATAGATCTCAATAAATTTATAGGGCTTCCCATAGTTAACGGAAAATCTTCAGTATCGGGATATTCAGGGAAAGCGGTTAAACCTATAGCTTTAAGATTTATACAGGAGTTAGCTACAAATGAAAAACTTAAAAATATTCCCATAAGCGGAATAGGGGGCATAGAAACTTGGGAAGATGCTGCCGAATTTATACTTTTGGGTTCGACGAATCTACAAGTAACCACAGCTATAATGCAGTATGGTTATAGAATAGTAGAGGATTTAATCGAAGGATTATCCTATTACATGGAAGAAAAAGGATTTAAAAAATTGGACGATATGGTTGGTTTGGCAAATAAGAACATAATTCCGGCAGAAGATTTGGACAGAAGCTATATAGTATATCCCAAATTTGACGAAGAAAAATGTGTAGGCTGCGGAAGATGTTATATATCATGCTATGATGGAGGACATCAGGCTATTAATTGGGATGACGAAAACAGGAAACCTGTTCTGGATAAGGAAAAATGTGTAGGATGTCATTTATGTGCTAATGTATGCCCTGTTCAATGCATTTCAAAGGGTGATATAGAATTCAAAAAGGGCTGCAAAGAAGAAGCAGTCGCCCTTTAGTGAAGGGATAATATATGAGTCAAATAATATGCAGTGCCATAAGTGTAGGCATATTATCCGGAATCTGGGGTTTTATAAGTTCTCCCCTTGGGTTGTTATGCTGGGTCGGATTTGTAGGCTGCACAAGTTATTATGCTTCGGGAGGGAAAAAGGAAGGATTGAAAAAGTCCATTATCTGTAATATGACAGGAGTTCTGTGGGCTATGATGATTATCATAACGAGTGAGCACTTCGGTTCTTCAGTAGCAGGAGCCGTGATGACGGGAATATTTTCCTTTGTAATGTGCGCTCAATCTAAATTTAAACTCTTATCATTTATACCCGGAACATTTTGCGGAAGTTTTTCGACTTTTGGAGCAGGAGGAGACTGGAAACTGGTAATCGTATCACTTCTTTGCGGAGCTGCTTTAGGATATTTTTCCGATATGGGAGGAATATGGCTTCATAGGATATACCAACCAAGTAGTCAAAAATCATAGTATTATTAAAAGAGATGCTTTCTCCGATTTTAATTTTTATCGGAAGAAAGCATCTCTTTATAACCTATAGGAAGATTAACATTTCATTAATATAAATTCTCCATAAAATAGGTTTCAAAAGGGACATCCTTAATTTGTTAATACTTTAATAAAAGCCTTTTTTATAATATTAAAAGGAATATGGTATAATAGTAATATTATTATCATGTTTTAGCGGTGGTGAATCATATGTGTATGTACAAAGATTTATTTGATGATGAAAGACAGACGGAAATGAGAAGATATTTTTTAAATTTGGCAAACACTGTCGGCATAATAAAAAGTTATAAGAAAAAGGAAGTCATTAATTATGAAGGCGATGATTTTGTGGGGATCGTGGTAAAGGGAGTTATTTCCCAGAGCATTATAAGCTCGAAAGGAAATATCCATCCTTTATATTTGCTCAGAGAAGGAGAAATATTCGGAGAGACTTTTTATTTCTGCGGAGGAGAAAATAATATTTCAACAATTGCCAGAGAAGATTCGGAGGTTTCCTTTTTGTTAAAAGATAAGCTTAATATGGAACTTATAAATAACCCGGAAGGTTACAGATATTTTATCCATAGTATAACCAGAAAATTCAGGATAATTTTGTTTCAGCTTACAAATAAGGTTTTCAATGATTCCATGGGCAAGGTTGCCGATACGTTGTTGAGGCTTTCTTCATGTACGGGTGAAGGCCCGTCGGGCAGAAACGTTATAAATATGGTATTTACCCATCAGGAGTTGACCAATATTATAGGATGTTCAAGAATAACCGTAACAAATTGTTTGAATAGACTTTTGAGCGAAAAAATAATAAGCTATGAAGATAAAAAAATAGTAATTAATGATCCGGAAGCTTTAAAAAAATATATAGATCTGATTTTAGATTAAATAAGATGCTTTAGAAATTCTAAAGCATCTTATTTTTTTGAAATTTTAAATATCTTTCCCAATTTTCGGAAGATATATATTCTGCATTTTCACTTTTTAGTACATCTCTATTTACTAATTTATAAAAAGATAATCTTTCCTTATTATTGTTATCCAGATAATAAACATCTACCGGTTTCCTTTCGTAGATAATTTTGTCTCTGTCAAAAAAATATTTTTCAAAATTATCAATGGTTTTAAGCAAGGTATATTCGGCATCGTCATTAAAAGCAATTACCTGTCCGTATACTTTATCTTTTCCGTCAATTATAGCCGGACAGTTGTGGATTTTTAAATGATACAATTTTCCGTATATATATGCTACAGTGATAGAAGTTACCTTACTTTTCAAATATTTGTTATAATTCCTGAAATTTTTTATAAGGGTTCCATAAATAAATATCTTTATTTCATACATTTATTTTTCCGTAACTATAACTTCCACTGCAGTTTCTATTGCTGTTACCATTGTATCTATATCCATTCCCGGCATATTTGGCTTATCGATAACCTGTTGAAATAAATAGGGGATATGGATAAATCCGGCTTTGATATTTAGATTGTTTTTATAAATATAGTTTAATATACCATACATGAGATGATTACATACGTAGGTTCCGGCAGAATCAGAGACGGCCGCGGGAATCTTCTTGTTTTTTATCGCTTTTACTATATTTTTTATGGGGATAGAAGCAAAATATGCATTTTGCCCGGTTTCATCTATTTTTTCATCAATAGGTTGTTGATTTAAATTATCCGGGATTCTGGCATCATTAATATTTATTGCCACTCTTTCAATGCTAATTCCGGTTCTTCCCCCTGCCTGACCGATATTTAGCACAAAATCAGGGTTGATTTCTTTTATTTTATCAGTGGTACGCTTGATGGATTCGTTAAATGCAGTAGGTACTTGAAATTTTATAACATCTGCACCACATATATTATCTTTTACTTTTTTTACAACCTCGTAGGCGGGATTAATGTCTTCTCCTCCAAAAGGATCAAAACCCGTAATTAAAATTTTCATTCTATGACCTCCTTGATGTTATAAATATATAAATTAAGCAAAAGCCCAAAAAATATGAATTAATAACATTGTTAAAGCTACCGGCAGCTGATATTTTATTACACCGTATTTTTTATCTTTAATCTCAAGAATAGCAGTAGGCACGATATAAAAATATTACGTATCAGCATTACTAAACATTTAGTAATGCATTTGAAATTTCCTCGAATCTTTCATCGGTTATACCAAGTTTTTTCTTAAACCTTTCATCTTCCATTCTTGCAACAATTATCTTGTCGGGAGATATTTCCTTAATAATATTTTTTATCTTCTGAATTGATTCTTCGTTATCGTTATAGCCCTTAATGATAGTAATTTCAAATAGAAATTTTCCTTTATATTGTTTACTAAAGGAGGCCATATTCGAAATATATTCTGCCAGCGTATACCCTTCAATCGGTCTTTGAACTTTTTGAAAATCTTTTTCTGTTATTGTTTTTATCTCTCCAACAACCTCATCACATTTATTAGCAATTTTCATATATTCATCTCTACCTAATAGATATCCATTAGAAAGCAGTCTCACAGGTAAACCTTTGGCTTTGATAAAGTCAATAATATCACCAATTTTATCATTTACTAAGGCTTCTCCTTTTGAGTTAATAAAAATTAATTCTGCTTTTGTATTTTCTATCATGTTTTCTAACTCAATCAATGAACTGTCTATTTTATCAAATGACTTTTGGGTATCTATCTTATTTTTCGATCTTCCAATAGGGCAAAATATGCAGTCAAAGTTACAATACTTTTCTGGAAGCATGTTAACTTCCAGCACTCTTCTTCCGTCTTCAATATAAACATCTTTATAACTGAAACCACTCATCATCTTATCCTCCTCAAATTAATTTATTGATATTTCTTTATTGTTAATATCAAGAATTGTAATCTTACATGTTCCACCTAAATTATCTTGTACTATTTTTGCTAAATCCTTTAGAGCATTCTCAAATTCTTCTAACCTTTTTTCATCAATTAATTCAATGCACAAAAAAACATTCTTTGTATTTTCGGTGAGCATTGTTCTTACTGATTCCCGCCAATTCCAACATCTGCAAATTGCTCCTTCGTTATCTTTATATACTATTTCACCTTCATAGGGTGGTGCATTTTCATCCGTTCCTAATGTAACAAAATTTTCATTTCCAACTGCCTTGGTCAATCTTATATCTCCGACGAATTTATCGATATCCTCACCACCGCAGGGCAGTCCGTATTTTAAGGAAATAGAATTGTAAATATCAACCAAAGGATTAATAGTTCCTAAATGGTTTCCATTATGCACTCGCTTTAGTAATGCCTCAATAGACGATCTTGCACCTTTCTTTGTTTTAAATTTTTGGAACGCCTCTCTCCATACTTTTATAACTTCGTTACTACTGAATTCTACATTCTTCAAATATTTTAAGGACTCCTTTTCTGAATTACAAATCATATCCTTATATTTGTCTTTATCTTTTATAGAATTATCTATGCCGTGGCAAATAACAACACCAATTCTTGCATTGGGGAATAGGTTCCAAAAGTCATCTTCAATAATAAATTTTTTCATTAAAATGTACCTCCTCAAAAATAAATACTAAAAAAAGCCTTAGAAATATTATGAAATATCTCCCAGGCTTTTATCCTTCCGTGTACACAGTCAACTGTGTGCCTTTCTCTCGGACCTGCCAGTTATAAACTGCGGAACCCTAGAAAGCTTAAATATATAACCAAATTATAATTTACAAGTTTAAAATATAAATTAATTTTAGCATAATACTAAGATTAAGTCAATTTTTTGTTAAAATATATTTCTCTTAGTCATCCGCCTAATTTCCTCGCCGTTAATTGTTTTCCAAACTGTTATACACCGTAACCGCATCTATAATATTATACTGTTCCGTTTTATGATTTCCTTCGGCTCCTGCCGTAACCAAAATATATTCTTTCCCATCTGATTCGGCAAGACTTGCGAGACATAAACCAGCTTCATCC
>NZ_FMIF01000046.1:0-22580 GCF_900095615.1 Sporanaerobacter sp. PP17-6a
TTGTTGACCTTCTTACTATAGCATAAACAGCTCTCTTTGTCAAGGCCAACATTCTTTATTTTTTATGATTTACAATTGATGCTCTTTTTTGTGACAACTATTTTAATATACCAGCTTAAAATTCATTTGTCAATAGAAAATTAAATTTTATTATTATTTTTTTACTTTAAAAATATACTCATTATCTGATAATATATAATTAGAATTTGAAGAAAGCGGTGATCTTTTTGGATTTAAGACAATTAGAAACTTTCATAGAAGTTGCAAATTTGAAAAGCTTCTCAAAAGCTGCCGATAAATTGTACATTACTCAGCCCACTGTAACAAACCATATACAAAACTTAGAAAAAGAGATGAAAACTTCTCTTATAAATCGCTCTGGCAAAAATATATCATTGACTCCTTCTGGGACCATATTATATGAATATGCTATTAATATAATTAATTCATGTAAGATGGCTAAATTCAAATTAGAATCCTTCAAAGGTAAAATACAGGGACATTTAGACATCTTTTCAAGTACTATTCCCAGTAAATATGTACTTCCAAACATTGTATATAATTTTCTTTTAACATATCCTGATGTAACTTTCTCTTTAATATCCAAGGATTCTAAAAGTATTATAAAAAGTATCCTGGAAGGACAGAGCGATTTTGGAATAATAGGGACGAAACACTGTGCTAACCAATTAGAATATATTGATTTAATGGAAGATAACCTTTTTTTAATTACTCCTAACATCAAAAGGTTTTCTTGCCATAACTATTCTACATTAGAAAAAAATATACTCTTAAAAGAAAAGATAATAATGAGAGAAAAAGGTTCGGGTGTAAGAGAATTAGTAGAAAGGCAGATGGAACTAAATTTCTTAAATTTAAAGCAACTAAATATAATAGGATACGTTGAAGATACGGAAATAATAAAAAAACTTGTTTCCTTAGGAGCAGGAATAAGTTTTCTTTCGGAAATATCTGTAAAAGATGAAATTCAGCAAAAAAAAATTAAAATATTCAACATTGATGGATTCAATCTTAATAGAAAATTTTATTTTGTATACCATAAAACCAGACATCTATCACCTTTAAGCGAAGCCTTTAAAAATTTTACCTTAAATTATATAGCATCCAATATTAATAATTAGTAAAAAAATATATATAACTGAAAAAGGGGCCGGTACATAATCGGTCATTATTAGTTGTACCAGCCTTTTTATTTATTGAAATCTCAAGTATTTAAAGCATATTGGTTTCAACTTTTATTTAGACAAATAAAAATATTTATATCCCTTGTAAGTTTCATAAACGTCCCCTTTACTTACTATCTCATAAGGAGCATGCATACTCAAGACAGGAACTCCGCAATCCACTACATCCATTCCATAATTAGCTAAAATATATGCGATAGTTCCTCCTCCTCCTTGATCTGTTTTACCTAATTCTCCTGTCTGCCATACGACTTTATTTTCATCAAATATTCTGCTTACATAACCGATAAATTCTGCATTTGCATCATTAGAACCACCTTTTCCTCTTGAGCCGGTATATTTAATTAAACTAATACCATTACCAACTACGGCAGAATTGTTTTTCTCAAAAGCCTCCGGATAATTCGGATCAAATCCTGCTGCAACATCAGCAGACAACATTCTTGAATTTGATAACGTCCTTTTAAATTTAATTAAGTTTGAATCTTTACCTAAAATTTCTGCTACTGCATTTTCAAAAAATTGAGAATGCATTCCGGTGCTGCCTACACTCCCGATCTCCTCTTTATCCACAAATAAACCTACGGATGTTCTTTCCGGGATATCCATATCTAATATTGCCTTTAGAGAAGTATATGCACATACTCTATCGTCATGACCATAAGAAGATATAAGACCTCTGTCCAATCCTACGTCTCTTGCCTTGCCTGAAGGTACCGCTTCTATTTCTGCCGTCAGAAAATCAGATTCGGTTATTCCATATTTCTGGTATAAAGTATTCAATATATTAAGTTTTATTTTATTATCCAAATCCTTCTCCTTATAAGGAATACTTCCTGCAATAATATTAAGCCCTTCTCCTGCTATTCCTTCGTCAAGAGTCTTAGCCATCTGGTCTTTAGCCAAGTGAATTAATAAATCCGTTATTAGAAATACAGGGTCCTTTTCATCTTCTCCTATTTCAACTTCTATTTCTTCCCCATTCTTCTTAATTACAATTCCATGAAGAGATAAAGGAATGGAAACCCATTGATATTTCTTTATTCCGCCATAATAGTGGGTCTTAAGCAAAGCTAAATTTGAATCCTCATAAAGAGGAGCTTGCTTCAAATCAAGCCTTGGCGAATCTATATGAGAGCCGATTATATTCATTCCCTTTTCCATATCTTCCTTTCCTATGACAAAAAGTGCTACTCCCTTATTTTTATTATTAAAATAAATCTTATCTCCGGCTTTTATCTTCTTTCCAGTTTCTAATATTTTTTCTAATGGTTTAAACCCTTTTTCTTCAGCCCTTCTGATTATCTCTTTAGTTGCTTTTCTTTCAGTTTTTCCGACATTTAAAAATTCTTTATAATCCTCACCCATTTGAAAGATCTTGTTGAACTCATCTTCTTCAACATATTCCCAAGTATTTTTATGTTTTAAGAATAATTCCTCCTGAAGCATTTTCCCTTTACTCTTTTCACTCATTTAAATCCCACCTTTTATATTTTTTTTATATTATTTTTATAAGCAAATATGGCTGCTTGGATTCTATCATTTACTTTAATCTTCTTAAATATATTAGAAACATGATTTTTAACAGTTTTTTCGCTTATGTATAATTTATCTGCTATCTCTTTATTATTAATTCCTTCTGCCAAAAGGGTGAGAACCTCATATTCTCTTCTGGTTAAAGACTTAATCTTAGCTAAATCTTTATTCTCCTCTCCTTTTGAATTAATCTCATCAACAAGCATTGAAGCAATACTGGGTTGTATATAAGTCTTACCGGCATAAACGTCTTTAATAGCTTTGACCAAACTGTCCGAATCAGAATCTTTTAAAATATATCCATTTGCTCCAATTTTCATAGTCTCAAAAAGATATTCCCGAGCATCATGAATAGTTAGCATAATAATTTTAGATGTTTGTCCCATATCTTTCAATCTTCTTAATACTTCAATTCCATTTAATTTGGGCATATTTATATCCAATAATATAACATCAGGCTTACATTCTACTGCCTTCTTTATGGTCTCTTCCCCGTCTCCGGATTGAGCGATAACTTCAATATTATTTCCAAGCTCTAACAATTGCTTCAGTCCCTCTCTCATTAAAACATGATCGTCTGCTATCATCACTGTTATATTCTTACCTTTCATATGTATAGTTCCTCCTCTACAAATGGTATATAAAAATAAAGTTTCGTTCCCTTCCCTGGAGACGACTTAATTTGTAATTCACCATCTAATAATTCAATTCTTTCACGCATACTTATTAACCCAAATCCATTTTTCTTCGGCTCATATTCAATATGTTTATTATCGTAATCAAACCCAACTCCATTATCCGAAATAATTACATTTAATCTTGACTTTGCCTTCTCTATCACAATAGAACAAATACTTGCCTGAGAATGTTTTTTAACATTGGCCAGAGCTTCTTGAATTACTCTAAAAACAGCAACTCCTATAGTCGAATTAACATCGCTTATGTCGCCGATAACGTTTAACTTTACAATTATACTGTTTTCTTTCATATAATTATATATATATCTCTCCAACGTTGGCTTCAATCCTAAGTCGTCCAAAGACATAGGTCTTAAGTCATAAATTATTTTTCTTATATCTTTAAGGGTTTCTCTTACTATTGTTTTCAAATTGCTGAGTTCAACCTTTGCTCTCTCTTTATCTAAATCCTGTAACTTTTCACACAGCTCTGCCTTTATCAAAATATTTGCCATGGATTGGGCAGGCCCGTCATGAATGTCTCTTGCGACTCTTTCCCTCTCTTCTTCTTGTCCTTCGATTATTTTAATACCTAAATATTGACGTTTCCCCAAGTCATCTATAGTTAAAAGGATTTGATCGGTATTTTCTTGAAGATATTTTACTGCAACTCCAATTTTTTTATTTACATTATCTGCCTTTTTCATAATGTCAAGATTGGCCTTAAGTCTTAATTCATACTCATATCTTCTTTCCAGCAAAGTTCTTTCTTTTTCTCTTAAGAGAATGAGTTTTATTCTTAAATCATTTGCTTCTTCATAAGCATCCTTTATATCCTGCTCACTGTATATATCAAAATTTTTACTAACGGTAGCAAGTTTAAACCTGGCCTTTCTTTCTTCAATTTCAGCAAAATCTACTTCCTTGGTTGTATTATCTACCAATTTTTTTATATCCGATAATTCTTCTTCTATCCTTGTATATTCCTTTTTGATATTTTCCGATATATCAATTATTTCTTCTCTTCCTGTTTCAATAGCCTTAATTGTTTGATGAAACACATCATTGATCCTCTTTATGTTCAAAGAATCACTCATTACATACACCTCTAAACTAAATTTTCATCTGCTCTATCTCACTTTTTTCACTATCATTAAGAACTTTTTCTAAGTCGATAATAATCAAAAGTCTTTCTTCACTTAATTTTCCCACCCCTATTATATATTTTCTATCTATACTTGAAATAATATCCGGTGCAGGATCAATCTCATTGTCATTTAACCTTACCGTTTGAGATGCCTCATCTACTACAAATCCTATTTGTTTTTCGTTAAGATTAATAATAATAACTCTGGTATCAGCATTAATTTCCGTATTCTCAAGATTAAACCTCTTCTTTAAGTTAATTATAGGTATTACCTTACCTCTATAATTGATTATCCCATCAATAAACTTAGGAGTATTGGGAACTTTCACTGTTTCTTTATAAGATCCTATTTCTTTGACATTCATAATATCAATTCCATATTCTTCTTTCCCTAATTTAAAAACTACATATTGATTTTCTGACATAAATCTTCCCTCCTATTCTAAATATAATATATTTCTACATTTTTCTCATTTATCCTTCTATATAATAAATATAATCTTTAGTACCTACTATTGAAATTGTAGGGCTATTTTCCATTATTTGTAATTAAAATCAAAAATAATGAGACCCTCATTACTATTAAATATATAATTAAAAAGTACACAATGTGTACTTTTTAATTATATAAAAATAAGCATAAACAAAGACGCTAAAAAATCAATAACCCCTATTATCATAAATATCTTATTTAAAACCTTGTACAATTCTTTGCGAAATTTAAGATTGCCATGCATTCTTACCTTAGAAATAGTTTTATCATCAAATCGAGTTTGCCTTAACTCATCTATTGAAATCTCTCCTTCTGATTTTTTTACAATCTTCTTATGAAGAGACCAAGATTGTAATTCAAACACAACCCCAACTACCAAAAACACCATTGAGACTATAAAAAAATTATTACTCAACCTTGTAGAAAAACCTATTTCTTTATTGATAAATAAGGATAAGAATAGCACAACTACCATGTCTATGGATAATAATATAATTATTAATTTTTTCCTATTCTGCTTGTATTTTTCCACAGCTTTCCCTCTTCTTTATTTGAAATGGCAATTTAATATTGCCCTTATCAAACTTTTCTTCCTTAAGTTCTTTAATGATTTTTCTTATTGCCACCGCTCCAATATCGTAATAGGGTTCTTTAATCGTAGTAAGTTTAGGTCTAAGAATCTGACTTATTTTAATGTCACCGTAGCCTGCCACAGAAATATCATCAGGTACCTTTACTCCGCAATCGTAGAAATAGTTAATCAGTCCTATAGCAAGCTCGTCATGACTTAGAAATACCGCTGTAGCATCATATTTTTCTACTAAATCTTCAACTTCCTTGCCTATATCATATCCGTCTTCAATGCTGCATCCTTTTGCAAAACAGATTAATTCGTCTCCCTCTCCAAATTCATCAATGGCCTTTTTATATCCTTCAATTTTGAACTTTTCCAATGAATATTCTTCGTTTTCATGAGTGCTGACATAAATAATATTTTTATGTCCCAAACTGATTAAATAATTAGTCATCTCATAACTTGCATCTAAATCGTCTATGGATACCGTAAGGACATTTTCCATATAGAAATACTTATTCAAATACACAAATGGTATGTTCTGTTGATCTATTTGTTCTTTAACTTTTTCGTTTATTATTTCGGATATTAATATTATTCCTTCCACCTGTTTCCTGTTTAATAGCTGAATAAATTTTAGCTCCGTCTCCTTATCTCCATAGCTGCTGCACAGCAATATATCATAATTATACATCTTACCTACTTCTTCAATTCCTCTAATTATCTGAGCTACATAGGAATTCCCTATATCAGTGGCAATCACACCTATCAAGAAAGATTTTTTAGTCACTAATGTTCTAGCCACCTCATTAGGTTTATATCCCAGCTCATCAATAACCTCCAAGACTCTTTTCCTTACCTCGGGACTCACTGGTTTTGAATCATTTATAACTCTGGATACTGTTGATATAGAAACTTCCGCCATTTTAGCCACATCTTTAATTGTTGCTGACATTTTCAATCCTCCTATTCATAGGTGTATTAATTATCTTTAATTATTTGTTAAATTATATCACAATTAAAAGTATATATGCAAATAAATAACTCAATTAAGCAAAGGCGAAAATATGCTGCATATAGCTTTAATAAAATTATAACTGTTATAGTCGAACTCTTTCTCTTTAAGGGAAACCGACAAATATACAATACCTTTCATTATACCTTTATAAATCAATGGAAATACAACTATTGACTTCCAATTAGGTACCCCTGATAAAGCATCCACATCTCCTATATCTTCCCAATCAATTAAAAATTCACCTTTTTTGCTCTCTATAGTTTTCTTCAATATTCCCTTATTATAATAAGGAAGCCTTGAAAATCCTTTCGTAAATCTTTTACGAGAATAAGATTTTTCTATTTCTCCTGAATCGCTTAATGTAAATAAAATAATATTCTCTGCTGATAATATTTCCATAGTCCTCCCTAGAAATTCATAAATTTTATTTCTCAAAGAATTATCCTTTCTTAAAAGATCTACCATATCCATTAATGCCAATACGTTTCTTTGATCTTGAACGGTATTGCCGGTAACTATTCCAGCTAATCTATCTACCCTTTCAAAAGAATTAACAATATTGGAATTCCAGGCTTCTATCCTGTTTCTCCCATTTTCTTTAGCACAATACAAAGCTTGATCTGCTTCTTCGATTAATTCTTCTTTAAACTGACTATGATCTGGAAATATCGATATTCCTATGCTTACTGTTAAAAGGCAACTTGAATTTTCAATATTTAACTCCTCTATCTTTTTTCTTAATTTTTCTGCAACTTCCTTTGCATCCTTTTCTGAAGTGTTTTGAAGAATTACTATGAATTCCTCACCTCCATATCTTGCAACTATATCAGTAGAACGAACATTTTGAACTAATGTATTGCCTATTTTCGATAGTGCTTCATCTCCTTTTCTATGTCCATAAGTATCGTTTATATCCTTAAACTTATCTATATCAATCATAAGTAAAGCAAATCTTTCTCCGTTTATTTTAACATTATACATTATATCATTAATTATAATATCAAAATACTTTCTGGTATAGGTATTGGTCATAGCATCAATGGTAGACATTATCTTTAAATTGTAATTCTCCAAATTCATAAAAACCAAATATGATAATAAATCTGCAACCTGATACCTTTCATAATCAAACCTATTAAATAGTTTATCTGTTTGTAGATAAATATATCCTATTATTTTTTCATTTTTAAGGTTATGTTTTCTTCTATCTTTATGGACGAAATTATTTATATAACCATTAGGCTTATACACCGGCACACATATAAAGGCCTTATTTTCTTTCGAGAGCGATTCCGTAAAAAATTTCTTTTTGAGCTCTTTGGGAGTATTTTTAATTATAACCCCAGTACTATTTTCCCCGATTATCTTTAAAATATTTTCGTCTATAATATCCGAATCCTTGGAATTTAAGCTGACAACCAAAGAAAGGTCTTTATTTTTTTCATCATAGGAAAATATAAATCCCTTTTGAGCAATAGTTTTTTCTGCTAAGTATTCCAATATTAAATGAAGATTCTCTTTATAATTATCGGTAAAATTTACTATTAAATCTTCTAAATTTTTTATTTTATTTGTAAATTGTAAATCTGTACTGTTCCCCAACATTTTTCTAAGACAATCATTATCTATTAGTTCAGATATTTTTTCAAATTCAAAATATTTTTCAATAGAATCTTCCTTTTCTAAATCTTCTAAACATATATAAGGTATATCTTTCTTAAAAATTTCCTTAAATATGCTTTTCATTTTTTGTTTAATTTCATTTCCCCTATTGATTTTGATATATTGAATTTGAAATTTTTTATCAGGTATTCTTATAGTTAGCCTATAAAGAGCATCTAAAGTTTCAGTATAAAATTTCAATGATTTATAATAATCTCCAAGTTGATAAAATTTATCTGCGATAATAAAATTCCCGTAAAATTCAAAATACAGTATATCATTATTTTTCATTTCATTTTCCAAATACATAAGTTTAGAACTGTCCCCATTATTCCCATCAAGATAATATAATAGTAAATTTCTAATGAAATCCAGGGAATCCTTATGATATTTTTGAACTAAGTCCTCATCTTCTTTTAATAAATCATAAGCATAATCAAGATCCCCTTCTAAAATTGCAATAGTGGAAAACTGAAGCAGGGCTTTTCTTCTGTCAAAATTATACTTTCTCTTTCTAAATTCTTTTCTTATTTCTTCTATATGTTCTTTGTCAAATTTTGACTGTTCATAGTATTTAATTAATATTATTCTAATTTTCGATAGAAGATAATCTCTCATGTCAAATTCCTTACACATCTGTATGGCTCTGTATGTATTCTTCAACGATTTTTTCCACATGCCAAAGGTATAATAGAATTCTCCCATGAAATTAAAATATTGACCTAAGGCCTCTTTTTCTTTGTTAGGGTTTTTGATATATCCTTGTTGCAGTTCTCTGTAACAATTATAGCATAGACCGTATTCTCCCGTTGTTAAATATATATTCCCCAAATTTATGTTGGAAAGAAACAACATGTTTCCATTTTCAATATTCTCAGCTATTTCTTTAGTTTTTCTGATATACTTTTTCCCGTTTTCATAATCATGATTTCCAATATAGATTTCACCAACATTATTCAGAAAAGTCATTTCCAAATCTAAATCTCCAATTTTTCTGCTTATATTCAAGCCTTTATTATAGTATTCAATCGCTTTATCTATATCTCCATAATACTCAATATATACATTTGCCATATTATTTAACGGTTTTATAAACTCCACATAGTCCTCCGTTCTTTCGAAATATTCTATACTCTTAAGAAAATTTTTTTCCGCTTTTTCCATATTTCCCGAATAATAATCGATGATTCCTAACAAATTATAAAAATATCCTATGCTCTTTTCTGCTTTTTCTCTTTCGGAAATCTCCAACCCTGCTAATAGCTCTTTCGAAGCACTGTCATAATTGCCTTTATATATTTCAATCTTACTTAATGAAATGATCGAATTGAGTAATCCTTCAATATCATTTACATCTTTTGCAATGTTCTTTGCGGAAAAGGAATATTTAAAGGCTGAATCCAGGTCATTTTTCTTATAATAAATTTGTGCTATTGAATTCTTACTATCAACAATATATTTCACAGAGTTATATTGTTCCGCCTCTTCAAGCAATTGTTTATAAACTTTTAGTGCTTTTTCATTCTGATATCTTAATATATAAAGTCTGCCAATGCTTTCCAATACCTGAAGTTTTCTTTCATCTTTTCTATCTTTTAATAAATCATATGCTTTCTCCCAGAATAAAACAGACTGAGAATTTAACAAAGACTCCATTTCCTTAGCATAATTAATTGTATAATCAATAGCCTTGTCCATTTGATCCGATTGTATTAAATGATATATGAGTTCTTCCAAATCTATATTTTTATTATTCTTATATTCTTCTTCTAATATGACCGCAGATTTTTTGTGTAGCTCCTTTTTTTGTATTGGATCTATAGAATAATATATCATCTTTTTTAATTTTAAATCATATACGATATAACTGTATCCCCAATCTCCAACCCTTTCATCCACAAAATCTGCCTTTACCAGCTTATCAACTATCTCATTTAATCTATTTACGTCCATATTCACCATTTTAATAATACCGTTTTTAGAAATTGGATTATTAAATATTGAAATAATTTTAAGTACTTGGAGAGAATCATCGTCAAGGGAGTTCAATTGTTTTTTTAATGTATTGTCAAAACTGACAGGCAGATAAACTTCCGAATAAGTCTTGTTTATCAAGTCCCAATTGCCTCTTTCATTTATCCTCAATTCTCCCTTGGAACAAAGATCATAAAGTATCAATTCAATAAACCTCGGACTACCTAAGGTTTCCTTAAGAAGGCTGGCCGAAAAATTTAAAGGTTTAAAACTCATTCCCAAAATATATTGAACTAATTCTCCTATTTCTTGTAGCCCCAATTTAGATAACTTTATATCTTCAATATAACCTTTAGCTCTCCATTCTTCCAAAAATTTGGATACATTTGAATCAGAAATTTTGTCTCCGCTGTCGGACAGTATAAATGCTATGGAAAACTCCTTAGGACTTTTTAAAATATAATCAATAATCGTTAAAGTTTCTATATCACTATAATGAATATTATCGATCACTATATTTAAGGATTTAATTTTAGATAAACCATCCATTAAATTTAATAATCTGTCATAAAGTCTAAATTTATCCTCGTTTTCTCCCAAAGAGGGAGTCGGAACTATATCTTTTGCAAGGTTTAACTCCGGCAATATTTTTACCAGTTCTCCACCGTATTTATCTAATAATAACTTAGGAATACCCTTTATTGCTTGTCTCAATATATCTCTAATTACTTTAAAGCTTTCATTTTCCTTTTTGGTAATATAACTGTTATATACATCTATTCCTTTAATTTTCAAGCGATAAGATACTTCCTTTAAAAACCGAGTTTTCCCCACTCCCGGCTCTCCACTCACTAACACAATCTTCTTGTTACATCTTCTGCCATGATAATCTCCACAAATTTGTAGAACCCGTTTTAATTCCTCACTTTGCCCAACCATCTTAGTTTTAAAATTAATGGTTTCCCTTTCTTTTCTTAAATCATATTCATATCTTATATGAAAAGCAGAAGAAAGTTTATTTACAATATGTGATAAATTAATATCCTTTCCATCCTTGTTACTTTCAACTAAATTATCATATACATTCTCTATAACTTGAAACTGTCCCTTCTCTAAAATTTCATCGGGAAACAAATATTTGATTATCATTCCTAAAAAATAAAAATCAGTTTTTATATCCTTAGATTTTTCTTTCAACAGAGTTTCCGATAAAATAAACTGATTAGTATTTTTGCCATATTCATTCTCTAAATTGTCTTCAAAGGTTGATATCAAATTTCGTAACTTAATTTCACGATTTTTCAATACATAAATATTTTCGGGATTCAAAGACTTATATATTATTCCCCTAAAATGCAAGAAATTCAAAACTGCACAGAGCTGAATAAGAATAAACACCTTGTCTTTAACGGACAATTCATCTCGTATCTGAGCTAAAGTTGAAGCATCTATATACTCGCTTACATAATAATATTTATTTATATTAACCGTACTTCTGTCTACTGTTCTGCAAATATCAAATTGCTCACAACTTAAAAGATACTTATGTTTAATGCTGGAAATAAAAATAAAATTTTCAGTTAAATAGTCAATGAGTTTTCCATGTTCTTCATAATTAAAAAATTTTAAAAATTTCTTTTCTTCATTATTCCATAAGTCCTCAACTATGTATACATCATCTTTAGTACTATGATGTAATACAGTCACTATCTTGAATCTGTTATTAATAAATTTCATAGCTTCATTCCCCTTTAAAATCAAAATACCAAGTTTTAAAATAACTATAACGTTACTCTTCCCTAATAGCGTTATATAATATTTTTAGACATTCTTTTAATTTTGTTTTATCTTCTTTATTGAAGCTTCCAAGTTGTTCTTGCAGATATTCTCTCCTCTTCTCAAGAACTTTTTGAACCAATTCATTCCCCAGAGGCATAACTTCTATCCTTACAATCCTTTTATCCCTTAAATCCTTCCTCCTTTCCACAAGTTTATTTTTTTCCATCCTGTCAATCAAATCCGTTATTGTACTGCAGGCAAGAGCCATTTTCTGACTTAATTCTCCTATAGTCAAACTTTCTTCTTCATGTATTAATATTTGAAGAGCAGTAAATTGAGGAATAGTTATATTAATATCATTAAGAATTTCTCTCCCCTTTAATCTTACTATACAGTTGATTTTCCTCAGATACCTTTCAATTTCCATTACATCTTCTTCACAATTATTATTCAAAAAAATCTCCTCCAAAGTCCCGCTTTTAACATTTCTTTAATAAGAATTTTATAATGTCCTAACCTTTAAGTCAATATAATAATACCATAAATAAATAAAATTCTGACAATAAAATTGTCAGAGTTTTATTTAATAAATATTCTAAAGCTATTTGGCAGTACTTCAAATGTTGCGGGAAGTTTCCCTCCATATTCCCCGTCTATATCTATAGGTATACCTTCTTCTGTGAAAACGGATATCTTTTTAGTCTTAAAATACCTAACATTAGGATGATTTATATGGTCACCGCTAAATATATTTATAAATATCGAAACTAAATCCTGTATGTCCGATTTTTGGATGATAATACAATCCAAATATCCGTCACAGACTTCCGCCTTGGGAGCAAGCCTTTTAAACCCTCCTATTGAAGAACTATTAGATATCATAAACAACAATATATCTTCTGCTCCGTTATACTCCTCACTTTCAAATTTTACTTTTATAGGTTCAAATTTCTGCCTTGGTATCTCTTTTAATCCCTCTAAATAATATGCCATCCTTCCAAGAACCGCTTTGGTTTCCGATTGAACTTGATAGCCTACATTAGTCAATAAACCACTTGCAGCTACATTCATAAAGTATTCATCATTAACTCTTCCTAAATCCACATCTATCGTTTTACCTTTTCTTATCATTTCAAAAAAATCCCATCCGCTTTTAGGCAGCCCCATATGATTGGCAAAGTCATTAACCGTTCCTGCGGCCAATATAGCCACGGGTATTTTCTTTTTCCCCAAAACTATTCCCTTTGCAACCTCATTCACTGTTCCATCTCCGCCACATACAACTATTATATCCCAATCTTCTTTACAGGACTTAATCGTTTCCTTGGTGGCATCACCTTTTTCTTCAGTGACAAACTTTCCAACTATGTATCCATTGTCAATAAGAAATTTACATATATGATCCAACTTTCTGTTAATTAACTGTCTTCCTGAAGATGGATTAAATATTATTTTAACTTTTTTCATGAATATCAGCCTTTCTAATTTTTTCTTATCACTCCAAGGAAATATTTCATAATTATATAATTATAATTATACACTTTGTTTACTTTTTTAACATATAAATTTATAATAACCATATCAAAACTTCTTTCAAATAATTAAGAAGTTCTTAAACAGCAGAACTTCTTAAATTGATCTTAATTCATTCTTTTAAGTATATCTTGAAGGGCTCGAGCTTGAAGACCGCAGTCTTCCGCAAAACTTTTAAAAGTTTGAACTAATTCCTTATCTTCAACTTTCTTAGAATACATCTCATAATCTCTGACCATTTCCTGAGCGTCTAATATTTTCTTTTTAAGCATTTCTTTTGTATTTAGCTCCATAAATTCACCTCCAATAAACTATTATTAGTTTTTCATCAAATATTATTTTTATGTGAATGATTTTTTTACTTTAAAACTTATTTTTTTCAATTATAATAGTTAGTATAAAGTTTATTTAGAGAGTCAAAGTAAAAGTTGAGGGGGAATGACATTATAATGAAAAGTTTTTTGGTACTTAAAGATTTTTTTATCAAAAATAAATGGAAATATTTTCTTGGAGTAATATGGTTAATAATCATTGATATAGTCCAGCTAATAGTTCCGCAGATACTAAGAATAGTTACAAATCTTCTGCAAAATAATCTGCTTACATTCAATGAATTAATTAAATATAGCTTATATATTATTTTAACAGGACTTATAATCGCGGTTGGAAGATATTATTGGAGAATATACCTACAAGGCACTGCGAGAACTTTAGAATATTATTTGAGAAATAAATTATTCAGGCATCTCCTCACTCTTTCAACGAATTATTTCAATACTCATAAAACCGGAGACCTTATGGCCCATGCAACTAACGATATTAACTCAGTAAGGATGGCATTAGGGCAAGGAGTGGTAATGATTGTAGATGCGGTTTTCATGACTTTTTTTTCAGTAATAATGATGATTCATACCACAAATTTAAAATTAACTTTAGTTGCTATTTCTACTTTGCCTTTTATTGCTATTGTAGTAGGTAAATTCGGTAAAATAATTCACAAAAGATTTATAAAAGTCCAAGAGGCGTTTTCCGATCTTACAGATACCGCTCAGGAAAATTTCGCGGGAATTAGAGTAATTAAGTCATTCGTACAGGAAGAAAATGAAATTAAAAAATTTTCGGTAGTCAATAATAGCAATTTATCCAAAAATCTAAGTCTCGTAAAAATTTCCGGAATATTTCACCCTTTAGTTCAATTTATGTCTTCAATAAGTTTTTTGATTGTTCTCTGGTACGGAGGAATATTGGTTATAAGAGATGATATCTCCCTTGGAGATTTTGTGGCTTTTAATTCATATTTAAGTTCAATGGTATGGCCCATGATGGCAACAGGCTGGGTAATCAACTTATTTCAGAGAGGAGCCGCATCTATGGACAGGCTCAATATAATCTTTGAAGAAAAACCTGAAATTACGGATTCAAAGGATGCAATAGATATAAAAAATATGAAGGGAGAAATTGAATTTAAAAATGTATCCTTCAAATATCCCCATTCCGAAAATTATGCTGTTAAAAATTTAAATTTTAAAATACCTTCAGACCATAGTTTAGCAATCGTCGGAAGAACGGGAAGCGGAAAATCAACCATAGTAAGCTTGCTTCTGAGGCTTTATGATATAGATGAAGGAGAAATACTAATAGACGGAATTAATATTAAAGATATGACTATAAAATCTTTAAGGGAAAATATAGGGTATGTTCCACAGGAAAATTTTCTCTTTTCCGATTCCATTATAAATAATATTGCTTTTTCCTTTGAAGAAGAAGAAAAATATAATGAAGATTTAATTTATAATGCTTCAAGAACTGCTGAAGTATATGACAATATAATAGAATTCCCAAATAAATTTGAGACGGTGCTCGGGGAAAGAGGAGTAACTCTTTCGGGAGGTCAAAAACAAAGAGTATCAATTGCCAGAGCAATTATAAAGGATTCTTCCGTATTAATACTTGACGACAGTCTCTCCAGTGTAGATACCGATACGGAAGAAAGAATATTATCTAATTTAAGAGAAGTAATTAAAAAAAGAACTACTATAATCATAAGTCATAGAATATCAACTATTAAAGATTCAGATGAAATTCTTGTAATTGATGAAGGAGAAATTGTTGCAAGAGGAAATCATGATTCTTTAGTAAAACAAGACGGAATATATAAAGATCTTTATGAAAAACAACTTCTTGAAGAAAAAATACAAAAAAATTAATTCGGAGGGGAAAACATGGAACATAACAATAACGATGAAATATTGGGAAAAGCCTATGACTCTAAACTTATGAAAAGGCTTCTTAGTTATGCAAAACCCTATTGGCATTATATGACGATATGTATAATACTAATGATATTCATAACAGGACTTGAGCTTGCAAGGCCTTACCTTTTGAAAATTACAATTGACGACTATATAAACGGTTATAAAAAACCAATATATGTCTTTGACATAAATTCAGGTAAAAAAGGTACTATATTTAACAATAAAATCTATGTAAGGGAAAACAATCTTTCAGAAAGGGAAAGACTTCAACATGATGATAATGACATAAAAGTCATTACTAAATACAAGGGAAACTATTATATCGCCGATAAAAATGAAACAGATATAAAAAAGGGAGTCCTTTTATCTCATGAAGATTTTATGAAGTTCAGGCAAGAGGATATTGACGGATTAAAACTTATCGGTATGGTGTTTCTATTTGTAATATTAGGAGCGTTTGTTTTAAACTATGTTCAAGTATATCTTCTTAACTGGACAAGTCAAAAAATTATTTTTAACATAAGGAGGGATTTGTTCTCACATATTCAAAAAATGAGTTTAAAGTACTTTGATAAAAATCCTGTGGGAAGACTCGTTACCAGAGTTACAAACGATACGGAAACATTAAATGAAATGTACACCGATGTATTGGTTTATCTGTTCAAGGATATATTTATTCTTTTCGGGATAGCAATTATAATGCTCCAAATGAACTACAAATTAGCTATTTTGTCCTTCGCTTTGGTTCCGTTTATAGTGTTGGTTTCGATTATATTCAGAAATAGTATAAGAGACGTATATCGAATAGGCCGAATACAGCTCGCTAAAATAAATGCCAGACTAAATGAAAATTTTACAGGAATGAAAACTATTCATATATTTAAAAAAGAAAAGAAGATATTCAATCAATTTGATATCATCAATACAGATTATTTAAATACTGCAAAAAGAGAAATAAAAATTTATGCTTTATTCAGGCCTGCAATTGAAATAATCCGTTCTCTCGGAATCGCGGCTTTAGTATATTTTGGAGGAAGAAGAGTAATTTCAGGTCAGGTTGAATTTGGCGTTTTATATGCTTTTATCGATTATCTGCAAAGATTCTTCGAGCCCATATTGGATTTAACAGAAAAATATAATATACTTCAATCGGCAATGGCATCCAGTGAAAGAATATTCGGCATATTAGATGAAGAAGAACAAATTAAAAATCCTTTAGAACCCATACCAATAACAAATTTCAAAGGGAAAATAGAATTTAAAAATGTGTGGTTTGCTTATGAAGATGAAAATTGGATATTAAAAGATGTAAGCTTCACTATCAATCCCGGAGAAGCTGTCGCCTTCGTAGGAGCCACGGGAGCAGGAAAATCTTCAATTATAAGCCTTATGTCAAGATTTTATGATATTCAAAAGGGAGAAATACTTATTGATGGAATTAACATTAAGGATTATAATAAATATGAGTTGAGAAAAAAAATAGGAGTAGTCCTTCAAGATGTTTTCCTTTTTACAGGAAATATAAAAAACAACATAAGGCTTGACGATAATAATATTTCCGATGAAGAAGTAATTGAAGCGGCTAAATATGTAAATGCCGATCATTTTATAAAAAAGCTTCCCCAAAAATACGACGAACTTGTAATGGAAAGAGGCGCTACTCTTTCGGCAGGAGAAAGACAACTTCTTGCTTTTGCCAGAGCTTTGGTATTCAAACCTGATGTGCTTATACTTGATGAAGCCACATCAAATATTGACACAGAAACCGAAATATTAATACAAGATGCTCTTAAAAAATTAATAAAAGGCAGAACTACCATAGCAGTTGCCCACAGGCTATCAACCATTCAAAATTCCGACAAAATAATAGTCCTTCATAAAGGCAGAATAGTTGAAATGGGTAATCATCAAGAACTGCTTCAAAACGAAGGAATGTACTATGATTTATACAGGCTTCAATATAAAGAAAGCTATCAAGCTTAATAAACTTTAGGAGTGCTTAATTTATGTATGATTTTCATATCCACAGCGATTTTTCCATAGATTCAAAATATTCAATGGAAGATATGGTCACGGAAGCAATAAATAAAAATATGAAATCCATATGCTTTACAGACCATGTAGAATTTGAAGTTACAGAAAAAAAACTGGATCTTGCTTTTAATACAAAGGATTATTTTAGAAAAATCAATCAAGTTAAATACAAGTATATGAATAAAATTGAAATATTATGTGGCGTTGAACTTGGGATGAAACCCCATTTATACAAAAAATACAATGAATTCATATCACAAAATCCTTTTGATTTCGTGTTGATGTCCATGCATTCTATCGAAGGAAAGGACATGTATTTAGACAATTATCTCAAAGATATAAAGCCAATTGAAGGATTAGTTAAATATTATGAATCCTTGTATGAATGTGTATTAAATTATAATGATTATGATGTATTGGGGCATCTTGATGTAGTTGACAGATATTTCCCGGAAAATACTCAGCTGCCTCCTCCAAAGGAATACATGTATTTGATAGAAGATATATTAAAATTAGTTATAAAAAATGGGAAAGGTATTGAGCTTAATACTTCGGGAATGAGATACCACCTTAAATATTTTCATCCTAAGACTGAATTGCTTAAGTTGTATAAATCTCTCGGAGGAGAAATAATAACAATGGGTTCCGACGCTCATGAACCCGCTTTTTTAAACTATAAATACAAAGAAGGAGAAAAACTTTTAAAAGAATTGGGATTTAAATATATCTTTCTTTTTAAAGAAAGAAAAAAATTCCCCATACACATAAGCTGAGATTAATTCAAGGAGCTGTTTTTATGTAGGAAGTATCTACATGAGGGCAGCTTCTTTATTGTTAAAATAAATTTCAAATACTTATTTACAAATACAATTTTCTTTAATATAATAGTAACTGATAGTAACTACTATCTACAGCAAAAAAATTGTACTGCAGACAATTTTTTATCTTGGTTTGTTAAAAATAGCACAATGTTAATCACCGAATTTAATATTGTCTTTATATTCTCATCATGGGATAATTGAATAAATTATATATAAAATTTATCTTAGGAGGGCAATATAGAAGTATGAAAAATTTAATTCCATTGATGAAAAAGTTCAATTTTACAGAATATGAAACAAAGGTATATGTAACTTTGCTAAAGGTAGGTCCGTCGACAGGATATGAAATCAGTAAACAGTCTTCTGTACCACGTTCAAGAGTATACAATATTTTAGAAACTTTAATTCAAAAAGGAATTGTATTGGAAGCACAAACCAATCCGATCTTATATAGTGCTATCCCAATCAACGAATTTAAGGAAAACATAAGCCGAAATGTTTCAAGTTCTCTTGAAGAAATAGATAACTATTTAGTTCAATATGAAAAAAATACGGATTCAGAAGCATTATGGAATATCGATGGATTTCAAAATATTTTAAACAAAAGTAAGTACTTAATCCAATATGCAAAAGAGGAAGTTTTGATTCAAATATGGCAGGAAGATTTAGATAAGGAAATGGTTCAGCTCTTACAAAAAACTAATCAACGCCTCAAAAAATTCGTATTAATTTTATTTAGTGAAACTCAACAGTATGATCTACCTTTTGACCACTATTACAAACATGGTTTTGAAAAAGACAAACTTAAAGAAATGGGAAGCAGATGGATATCAGTAGTAATTGACGAAAAGGAAATGATCTTTGGCTCTATTTCAAGCAAAGTTAACGGAGAAGCTGTATGGACAAAAAATCATTCAATGGTATTTCTTGCAAGGGAACATATTGTTCATGATGCATATTGCCTAAATATAATACAGCATTTAGATGAAAAAACAAAGAAAGAATTTGGTGATGACTTAGAAAAAATAAGAAAAATATATTAACCTTAGGAGGAAAATATTATGGTTAAAGTTATTTTAATATTAATTGTAATAGTTAATCTATCATTTCTAATTTCCTTTGTGATAGATCTTTTCAAAAACAAAAAAGAAATATCAAAAGAGCCGGGAAATAATATAGTTCTAGCCATTACATCTTTTATTATCTTTTTATTATCTACTTTTGGAATTTCGGATTTTGCAATCTCCACAGTTCTTTATCGTAAATTAAAATGGGTTTCAGACAAAAAATTACCGGGGACATTAAATACCCAATGTGTTATCCCTGTTGCGGTTATGGCCCTTTCTTATATTTCTGTTATTAAAGTAAGTATTGTAACATTAGCAGTATGTATTGTTGCCCAGGTTATCGGCGCATTCATAGGCCCCCGTTTTGTAGTTAAGTTACCTGAAAGAACCATTCGAATATTTATAGGAATCGGATTAATTATAGCTTCCCTATTGATATTAGCAGGGAAATTCAATTTGATTCCTTCAGGAGGCACGGCTACGGAACTGACAGGTGCAAAGCTCATTATAGCTGCTATACTGTTATTTATATATGGGGCACTAAATAATATCGGGATTGGGTCCTATGCTTTAACTATGGCAACAGTATATGCTTTAGGTCTAAATCCGGCTGTTTCATTCCCAATTATGATGGGCGCCTGCACTTTTTCCGTTCCCGTTGGAAGTATGCAGTTTATTAGATTTGGTCAATACAGCCGTAAAATTACATTATTTACGTCGACCTTCGGTATTATCGGGGTATTGATAGCCGTTTATTTTGTAAAATCCTTAAATATATCAATGTTGCAATGGCTCATTGTCATAGTATTGCTTTACAGCTCAATTAGTATGCTTTATTCAGAATTAAAATCCGCCAATCCGGATGTTAAATAAATTAAAAAATGGAGGACTGATTATGTTAATTTTGACAAAAGAGGATATTCAATCAATTTTTTCTATGAGAGATGCTATCAAAGCAGATAAAGAAGCTCTAAAACTTTATTCTCAAGGCAAAAGTTTCGTACCATTACGTACAAATATAGATATCCCGGAAGCAGAAGGCCAGAGCTTGTATATGCCTGCTTATGTAGGCGGAGATAATATAAAAGCTCTGGGGCTCAAAATTGTTTCTGTTTATCCCCATAATGTTGAAAGAGGATTACCTAATGTTCCGGCTACTATGGTAGTATTGGATCCCCAAACAGGTATTGTGGCTGCTATTATGGAAGGTACTTTTATTACACAATTGCGCACCGGAGCTATTCAAGGAGCTGCTACAGAAATTCTTTCCAATGAGAATTCAAAGATTGGAGCACTATTCGGAACCGGAGGGCAAGCTCAAAGTCAATTGGAAGCAATGCTTACAGTTCGTAATTTAACGGAAGTTCGTGTCTTTGATATTAATTATGAAAAAGCCCTTGATTTCTCAAAAAAGATGAATGAACATTTCAGTAATTTCGGTACTCGAATAATAGCTGTAAAAAACGCTGATGAAGCTGTAATTGATGCAGATATTGTTACAACTGTTACAACTTCCAAAATGCCTGTTTTTAACGGAAAATTGATAAAATCCGGTGCTCATATAAACGGTATAGGTGCCTATACTCCCGAAATGCATGAACTGCCACCTGAAATTGTCCTAAGAGCAAACAAAGTTATCTTCGACACTGTGTCAGGAGTTCTATCTGAAGCCGGAGATTTAATCTCTCCACTTAAAGATGGAATTGTAACAAGGGACCACTACCAAGGAGAACTTGGAGAAGTAATATTAGGTAAAATTAAGGGACGAGAAAATCCTAATGAAATAACTTTGTTTAAGACCGTAGGTTCCGCCATTTTAGATGTAGTGGTGGGAGAAAAAATATACAAAAAAGCTGTGGAAACAGGAATAGGCAAAAATGTAGAACTCTCTTAACGAAAAAGTATTTTTAATATAAAGATAGGTTCTGTATAATACAGAACCTATCTTTATATTATCCTCCCTACCCCATTCTTAAATTTTATTGATACCCTCTAAATTTCCACTCTTCCTATCCCAACTATTTTATCTTTTCCGCAACTCGGGCAACAAAAAAGATGTGTACATTCATCTTCCGCTACCCCGTCTTCTGTATGGGAAATATCATCTAACAAATAAGGGCTATAATTATCTAAATAATTAACTACAGGACCGTTATCCGACATATCTCTGCCACAGTCGGGACAGCTTATTTCTATTTCATATAACCCATTACATAATGGGCATACTCTTTTCAATTAAATCACCTCTCCAGTAAAGATAATTTTTAATCAATATCCAAAAAACACCATTTAATATGATATATATTTTTATCATAAGTTGTCACGATTATTAATTTATTATAAAACTTTAAAATTTTTATTGACAAAATATAATATTTGAAATAGTATATACCATGAAAATAAAAATTGTTAAATGCTGTGATAAGAAATAGTAGCATAAAATAAAAGCTGAAAGAGAAAAATCTTCATAGGCTGAAAAAGATTTTAAGCATAATTTTATGTGAATGCATCTTTGAGCACTGTCTCGAAATAAAGTAGACGACAGCGGTTACGCCCGATAGAAACGTTAAGGTATGTTTGTGCCGATAAAAACGAGTTATTATATACTTATATTATATATAATAATTAGAGTGGAACCGTGGAATTTACTTCCGCCTCTAAGAAATAGAGGCGGAAGTTTTTGTTTTTTGTATATAAGTCTTCAAATTTAAAGGAGGTGTACTTATGAATTCAATACAATATTTCAACACTGTAGCTAAAAAATGGAATGTAATACGAAGTGAATACTTTGAGGAACGACTAAAC